>JBFXEP010000266.1:0-5078 GCA_050179995.1 Hyphomicrobium sp. | reverse complement strand
AGCGATGCCCGCGCGTCGTGTTGCCCGCCGTGATCCCAGCGACATCGAGCGGCACGACGCGTCCGTCGATGAGGCAGATGACCGACTTCAGCGGCCGGATCCACTGGAACGACCCTGCCCCCCAGCGCATGGACTTGGGCCATGGAAACTTGGCGAGAACCCCGCCCAGAACCTCGGCCGTGATCTCCGACGCCGCGCGCCCGGGCTTCTCGATCTTGGCGACGTAGTAGTCGCCCTTCTTCTCGTCGCGGACGATTTGGGCCTCATCGAGCGAGGCGAGCCCCGCCGCCTTGAGGAACCCCGCGACCGCCTGCTCGGGCGCACCGACGCGCGGTCCCTTGCGCTCCTCCGAGACGGCCGGCGACTGCTCCGGCACGTCCTCGACTGCGAGCGCGAGCCGGCGCGGCGTCGCGAAGCTGTGCGCCTCGCCGACCGCGAGCCCCGCCGCGCGCAAACCTTCCGTGACGAGCCGGCGCAGGTCCTCGGCCGCGCGCGCCTGCATGCGCGAGGGAATCTCCTCGGAGAAAAGCTCGATCAGGAGTTCGGCCATCGGCGCGCCTTTCGTGGGCTGGAAGTGCAAGCAAGAGACATACGGGGGCGCCCGCACCCCGGCAACCGTCACTTTCGCCACCCGCAAACGAAAAAGCCGAGGCCCCGCGTGAGCGGGGCCTCGGCCAAATTTGCGAAGCGATGCGGCGCCTTACGGAGCCGGCTCGGTCGCGGGCGGCGCAGGCGCAGCCTCAGGTGCCGGAGCCGGAGCTTCAGGCGCGGGAGCAGGTGCCGCTTCGGGTGCCGGAGCTGGCGCGGCCTCGGGAGCCGGTGCAGGTGGCGCTGCCTCGGGCGCAGGAGCAGGAGCCGGCTCAGGCGCAGCGGCGGGCGTGGGCTCTGCAGCCGCTGGCGCGGCCGCGGGTTCGGCCGCAGGCGTCGCGGCCGGCGGCGGCGTGCCGACATAGCCGATGGCCTGCTTGCCGACCTCGTCGACGGTGCCCGTCGTCGTCAGGTAGCCGAGCCCAACGACGAGCGCGGCCACGAACATCCAGAACACGGGCCGATAGCGGCCGAGAAGAATTCCGCCGATGAGGAGCGCCGGAACGCCGATTACAAGTAAGCCAATATGGGTCTCAGTCACGAACGGCCTCCTTCAGTCTCTAGCCATGCCGCGCAGCATCTCTTGGCGAGCTCGCGCACGCGGAGGATATACCCCTGCCGCTCCGTGACGGAGATGACACCCCGCGCATCGAGAAGATTGAAAACATGTGATGCTTTTATGCACTGGTCGTAAGCCGGCAGCGCCAGGAGATGCCGGTCGCCCGCTGCTCCTTTGTCGAGCAGCGATTTGCATTCCTTTTCGGCATCACGGAAGTGCTGCAGCAAAAGCGCCGTGTCCGCGTGCTCGAAGTTGAATCGCGAATACTCCTGCTCCGCCTGCAAAAAAACGTCGCCGTACGTGAGCTTTCTCTCGTCCGTGCGTCCGTTGAAGTTGAGGTCGAAGACGCGCTCCGTACCCTGAACGTACATCGCGAGCCGTTCCAGTCCGTAGGTAATCTCCCCCGACACCGGATTGCAGTCGAAGCCGCCCACCTGCTGAAAGTAGGTGAACTGAGTGACCTCCATGCCGTTGCACCAGACCTCCCAGCCGAGCCCCCACGCGCCGAGCGTCGGGCTCTCCCAGTCGTCCTCGACGAAGCGGATGTCGTTCAGGCGCGTGTCGATGCCGATGGCATCCAGGCTCTTGAGGTAGAGATCGAGGATGTTGTCCGGTGACGGCTTCATGATCACCTGGAACTGGTAGTAGTGCTGCAGCCGGTTCGGGTTCTCGCCGTAACGCCCGTCCTTGGGCCGCCGCGAGGGCTGCACGTAGCAGGCGCTCCATGGGCGCGGCCCGAGCGAGCGCAGCGTGGTCGCCGGATGGAACGTGCCCGCGCCCACTTCCATGTCGTAGGGCTGCAGGACGACGCACCCCTGCGCGCCCCAGAACTGCTCGAGCGTCAGGATGAGATCCTGGAAGCTCTCGCGCGGGCGGAGCGGAGGCAGCTCCACCTGAGGTTTCACGCCTGTCTTGCGGGTCGAGGTCTTGGGCATCCGGCCGGTCACATTTTGCTAGAGGGCCGCACTATACCATTCGCAGCCCCCTGTCACGCCGCCAGGGGGTGCGGGAGTGGGCGGTCCTTGCGATCACGTGTTGTCGAGGATGATAACGGGATAGGCCGAGACCCTGGGCGCCGTGATCGCGAACAGCACGGTTGCAACGACTTCGCGATTGGTAAGATTACCTTTTGCGGCGCTTGCGGGCGCGTGGGTCCATTCCGGGTCCAGCACGTCCACGTCGTCGAAATCCGGCGGGTAGATCGCGGCAACGCGGATGCCTTGGTCCTTCAATTCATGCCGCAACTGATCGCTGAAACCGGACTGCCCGTGCTTTGCCGCGTGAAACGCCGCCGACGTGCGTCCTCCGTTGTCCCAACCGGCCCAGCCCGCCGTGGAGACGATGGTCACGATGTCGGCGGCGCGGGATTGCCTGAGGCCCGGCAGCAGCCCCTTCGTAACAAGGATCGTGCCGGCAACGGTTGCCGCGACAGTGTTGACGATATCCGTCTCCGCCAGTTCCTCGATGCCGCCAGGCAGCCACGGCGCTCCATTGTTGACGAGCACATCGACAACCGGCGACGCGGCCAGCACGCTTCGGCATGCGTCTTTGATACTGTCCGGCTGCGCCAGGTCGCACGGCACGACCGAAGGATCACGGCCGGTGCGCAGCCGGATCGCGTCGGCCACGGCCGCGAGCGCTTCCGGACTGCGTCCGAGGAGAACGACGTCCGCGCCATGATCCGCCGCCGTGATGGCAAGCGCGCGGCCGAGCCCTCGGCCGGCGCCGGTGATGACGATGCGTCGCCCGGACAAGCTCATATCGGACATCATGGACCTAAACACGACCGGCAAGACCGGGGATGGGAAACGAGCGCAAGCGCCCTACTTCTGGCGCGGCCGGTAGACGCCGGTCTCGGGGTCGGCCTCGAGCGTGCCGAGATCTTTCGGCATGCGCCCGCTCCGGGCCATGGCCTCGCGCAGCTCCGCTTCGCGCACGCGCGCCGTTTGCTGGGCTTCGGCGATCGTGCGCGATACCCACTTGTAGCCGGCATAGAGGCCGGCCCCCGCGATCAGCAAGGCGAACACGTGCGGCATGGGTTGCTCCGGGCGCACCGAGCGAGGCACCTACAGACCGAACCGCGACCAGAGGGCGCGAATTTCCACAGCGGACACCAGATCGTCCGCGAAAGCAAGGCCTGGGCGCGGCGCCTCGCCACCCCCGCCACCTCCGGTAGACGGCAGGCGCCGGAACCACGCGGCGAGCCATCCGCGCTCGATCGGCACGGCCCTGAGGCGCACGTTCGGCCCATGCACCTCCCGCATCCTGGTGCGCACGTCCGAAATGCCGTCGATCAGCCCGAGGTCGAGCGCATCCGTCGCCGACCAGAACGCGCCCGAGAAAAGCTCCCCGTCCGCCCCCTTGAGCCGCCCCTGGCGCCGGTCCTTGACCACGCCGATGAACACGTCGTGCACGTTGCGCTGCACCGCCTTGAGCCGCTCGATGTCATCCGCCTTCTCGGGCTGGAACGGATCGAGCGCACCCTTGTTGGCGCCGGCCGTGTAGACGCGCCGCTCGATGCCGAGCTTCTCGATCGCCTTGTCGAGGCCGAAGCTCGCCGAGATGACGCCGATCGAGCCGACGATGGACGAGGCGTCGGCATGGATTTCATCGCCCGCGAGCGCGACGTAGTAGCCGCCCGAGGCCGCCACGTCCTCGCAGAAGACGTAGAGCCTCTTGTCCTTCTCCTCGGCGAGCTGGCGCAGGCGGCGGAACAGGAGGCTCGACTGCACCGGGCTGCCGCCGGGCGAGTTGACGACCACCGCCACCGATTTGGCGCGCGACATCGAGAAGGCGCGCTCGATCGGCCCGGCCAGCGCCGTGATGGAGAGCCCCGGCCGCAGCGGCGCCGCCATGCCGATCGCGCCCGAGAGCCGCAGCACAGGCACCACGGGACCGCGGTTGAACCAACCCATCCGTCACATCCTTTCGCCCTTCTCTCCCCTCATGTGGAGGGTCGGGGAGGAAAGTCCATAAGCCACCTCGAGCGACTGGCCAAGCCGCAACACACCCTCGGCGCCGGACGTGAACCTGCCATCCGGCTCGTGCAGAGCGAGCCCCGCCTCGAGCCGGAACGGCGCCCGCGACCCCTTGACGCCGCGCAGCAGGATGCGCCCCGCCGCCTCGCCCGCGCGGGAAGCCAGCGGCAGCGCCGAGAGCGCGCCGAAACGCCCCGCCAGCGCCCCGAGAAGCTCCGGCAGCGCGGCCGTCTTGTGGATGATCACGGCCTCGCCCCCTGCCCGCGCCATCCGGGCGAGGAACCGGCACCACGCGGCAAGGCCCGCCGGCGGCATGGCGTGGGCGGCCGCGCGGAGCGCATGCTCCGCACGCGTGCCCGCGCCCTCCACGTGATAGGGCGGATTGGCGATCACCCGGTCGAACGACCCCTCCCTGACGCCCAGCGCGCCGAGCTCGGCCCGCGTCACATGGGTGAGGTCGCCCTGCACCACGGAGACGCGCTCGCCGAGCCCGTTGCGGGCGATATTCTCGCGCGCAAGCTCCACCAGCGCCTGCTCCTGCTCGATGAGCACAACCCTCGCTTCGGGACACCTCTGCGCCACGCAAAGGCCGGCCGTGCCGACGCCGGCACCCGCGTCAAGCAGGCTCCACGATCGCCCTTGCACTTCGGCCACAGCGGCAGCCAGCATGACCGCATCGAGACCGGCCCGATAGCCCTGCCGCGGCTGGAGAATTCTGAGCTTTCCGCCGTGAAACGCGTCATCGCTGACGGGCATACGCAAGGCCTCGCTGCGTCTTGATTTTCGGGTGCGCCGGGCACTAACAACGGCTATTCTGCCGGGACCCATTTAGACCTAAGAAACGTCCGCAACAAAACTAAGGAAATCGCCGTGGGAGTTGTCGTTCCGCTGGACGAGGCACGTGAGCCCGCGCAAAGCCTTGCGCCGCTCCTGAAGATCGTCGACAGCGACAT
>JBFXEP010000265.1:0-5096 GCA_050179995.1 Hyphomicrobium sp. | reverse complement strand
GAGCTCGTGATGAGCGCGCGCGCGGGAACACCGTTGTCGCAGATCGAGGTCGAGCTCGCCTCGCGCGGGCAGATGCTGCCCTTCGAGCCCATCGATCTCGGCTTCGCGCTCGGCACCAACACATCGCTGCAGACCATCGGCGCCGTGTTCGCGGCCAATATCTCGGGATCGCGGCGCATCGCGGTCGGGGCGGCGCGCGATTTCCTGCTCGGCGTGCGCGGCGTCAATGGGCATGCGGAGATATTCAAGTCGGGCGGGCGCGTCATGAAGAACGTGACCGGCTATGACGTGGCGCGCGGGCTTTCCGGAAGCTGGGGCACGCTCGCGGTGTTCTCCGAGGTGACGTTCAAGGTGCTGCCGCTGCCGGACGACGTGGCGACGCTCGTCTATCCCGATCTCACCGACGACCTCGCCGTCGAGCTCATGAGCGCGGCGGTCGCGCAGCCCTACGAGGTGTCGGGGACGGTGCATCTCTCGCCCGCGCTCGTGAAGCGGCTCAAGCACAAGGGCCTTTCCAAGGAGGCGCGCTCTCTCACCGCAATCCGGCTCGAGAATTTCACGCGCTCGATCAGCTACCGCAAGCAGAAGCTGCGCGAGCTGCTCTCGGCCTACGGCGCGCCGCTCGAGCTCGAGCTCGAAAGCTCGCTCGAGTTCTGGAACGAGGTGCGGCGCCTGTCGTTCTTCGCGCCCAACGGCACGCACCTGTGGCGCATCTCGACCACCCCCAGCATGGCGGCGTCGCTGGTCGGATCGGTGCGCCGGCACATGCGGGTGGAGGCGTTCTACGACTGGTCGGGCGGCCTCGTCTGGCTCGAGACGCCCGCGTCGGCCGACGCGGGCAGCGCCGACATCCGCCGCGCGGTGGCGACGCACGGCGGGCACGCGACGCTGATCCGGGCCGACGAGCCGGTGCGCCGCACCGTCGAGGTGTTCCAGCCGCTCGGCTCCGCGGTCGATCGCATCACGCGCGGCATCAAGCACGCCTTCGATCCGATGCGGCTCCTCAATCCCGGGCGCATGTACGCCAGCGTGTAGAGCCGGTCAGGTTTTGATTGAATCGCTGAACGGCTCTAGGTTTTGTTTTATCGTGCTTCTTGTCGGAAAACCGGTTCCCACTTTTCCGGAAGCACTCTGAAGGGCACCGATGCAGACCAACTTCGCACCCGAGCAGCTCTCCAATCCGCGCATCGCAGAGGCGGACCGGATCCTGAAGCGCTGCGTGCATTGCGGCCTCTGCACAGCCGTCTGCTCGACCTACGTCGTGCTTGGCGACGAACGCGACAGCCCGCGCGGGCGCATCTATCTCATCAAGGACATGCTGGAGCGCGGGCGCGAGCAGGCGCCGACGCAACAGGTGCGCCATCACATCGACCGCTGCCTGACATGCCTCTCTTGCATGACGACGTGCCCTAGCGGCGTCGACTACCTGCACCTCGTCGATGCGGCGCGCGCCGAGATCGAGGAGCGCACGACGCGCAGCTTCAAGGAGCGGATGCTGCGGCGCCTCTTGGCGTTCCTCATTCCATCGCCGACACGGTTCCGGCTGGCGCTCAAGGCGGTGCCGATCGCGCGGCCGTTCCTGCCGCTGCTCGAGCGGCTCGGTTTCAAGGAGCTGGCGGCCATGCTGGCACTGGCGCCGACGTCGCCCGCGCCTCGCTCGGGCCGGTTCAGCGGCGCGGGCACCGCGGTGACGCACAGCGAGCGGCGCTCGCGCGTGATCCTGGCCACGGGGTGCGCGCAGCAGGTGCTGCGGCCCGACATCAACGACGCCACCATCCGGCTGCTGGCGCGGCGCGGGGTCGACGTCATCGTCGCGCACGGCTCGGGCTGCTGCGGGGCCATCGTGCAGCACATGGGCCAGGAGGCGGACGCGAAGCACTACGCGCGGCGCAACATCGAGGTTTGGTTCAAGGAGATGGCGCGCGGGCAGGTGGATGCCATCATCATCAACGCCTCGGGCTGCGGCACGACCGTCAAGGACTACGGGCACATGTTCCGCAACGAGCCCGCGTTCGCGGACCGGGCGGAGGCGGTGTCCAAACTCGCCAAGGACATCTCGGAGTTCCTCTACGAGTACAAGCTCGGCGCGCCCGACCGCTGGTCATCGCTGCGCGTCGCCTATCATTCCGCCTGCTCGCTGCAGCATGGCCAGCGCATCCACGACGAGCCCAGGATGCTGCTCAAGCAGGCCGGATTCGCGCTGGTGGATGTGCCCGAAGGTCACATTTGCTGCGGGTCGGCCGGCACCTACAATATTCTGCAACCGGAGATCGCGGGACTGCTCAGGAAGCGGAAGCTCGAGAATATCCGAGCGACGCGTACGGACGTGGTGGCGGCGGGCAACATCGGCTGCATCACGCAGCTCGACACGGGCGTCGATACGCCGATCGTGCATACCGTCGAGCTTCTGGACTGGGCCTACGGCGGTCCGGTGCCGGCGGGGCTCGAGCATCTCGCCGATTTCGTGACCGATGTGCCGAAGCCGAAGCGGCAGATCGAAGACTATATCGAGACTTAGTGATCCATTTTTCGTCATGCGCCGGACACGGGGCGTTCCTAGACCACCCGCCGATGAAAGACACCACTCCTCAGACCGATGAGCTCGCCCGTTGCGACCGGCGCGGCGATGCCGGCCCGTTCGACATCATCGGCGACGTTCACGGCTGCGCGGGTGAGCTCGACGCGCTGCTGGTCAAGCTCGGCTATCGGGTGCAGTGGAGCGGCGTGCCGGGGGATGCACGCGTTGCGGTCACGCCGCCCGCAGGACGGCGTGCGGTGTTCGTCGGCGATCTCGTCGACCGGGGGCCGCGCTCGCCCGACGTGCTGCGCATCGTCATGAGCATGGTCGAAGCCGGGACGGGGCTCTGCGTGCCCGGCAACCACGACGACAAGTTCCGGCGCTGGCTCGACGGAAGCAACGTCAAGGCGACGCATGGGCTCGATCGCACGATCGCGCAGTTCGAAACCGAGCCGAAGGCGTTCCGCGTCGCGGTGCGCAATTTCATCAAGGGCCTGCCCATCTACCTCTGGCTCGACGGCGGGCGGCTCGCTGTGGCGCATGCCGGCCTCAAGGAGGAGATGCTGGGGCGCCTCTCCGGCGAGCTGCGCCGCTTCTGCCTCTACGGCGAGACCTCGGGGGAGACGGACAAGTTCGGGCTGCCGATCCGCTATCACTGGGCGGCCGAGTACAAGGGCGCGACGGCGATCGTCTACGGGCATACGCCGGTGCCGGATGCGGACTGGGTGCGGGGCACCATCTGCATCGATACGGGCTGCTGCTTCGGCGGCAAGCTCACGGCGCTCCGGTGGCCGGAGCGCGAGATCGTGTCGGTGCCCGCGCAGGACATCTACACGATGCCGGTGAGGCCGTTCGGCCACCCGCCGGTGCGTCCCGGCGTGGTGATGTAGTTTGCAAGTCCCTCACCTGCCCACCTCGCCAAAGGCTCGCCTTTGGCGAGGAGGGCTTCCTCTCCCGTGCTGGGAGAGGAAAGTGGACTCTGTCCTTCTCCCGGGACGGGAGAAGGTGGCCCGGTTTGCCGGAGGCCCCGCCCTCCGGCAGGACGGGGCAGATGAGGGACTCTTTGGCGTGAAAAGCCGCGCTCAGTTGGTGGTGGCCTTGAGGGTCTTGGCGGTGGCCTTGCTGTCGGATTTGGCGTCTTTCTTCGCCGGGGTTTTGGCGTCGGTCTTGGTGTCCGCGGTCTTGGTCTCCCCGGCCTTCTTCTTCTCGGGCTCGGGGGCGGCGGTGACGAGCGTCAGGTCGCGCTCGGGGCCGGCATCCTTGCTGCTGTCGACCACCTCGGCCGGCGTGGTCGGAGGCACGTTGCCGCCGGCGGTGAGCACGCCCTTGCACTCGGCGGGCAGGTCGGCGAGCGTCAGCTCGGGCTTCTTGGGCGCCGGTTTGCCGGGCTTGGCGGAGGGAGTCGGCGGGCCCTTCTTTGGCGCGACGCGCTTAAGCCAGCCCGTGAGCTCGGCTCCGCAGCCGTCATCGCCCGGGACCGGCGGCTGCGCCTCGCAGCTGGTCGAGCCCTTCGGGCAGCCGATCCGCACGTGGAAGTGGTAGTAGTGGCTGAAGTAGGGGCGGACCTTGGTCAGCCAGCCGCGATCCTTGCCCGCGGCCTCGCACAGCGCCTTCTTGATGGCGGGATGCACGAGGATGCGCTCGACCTCGGGATAGGAGGCGGCGCGCTTGATGAGCTTCACCTGTCCCTCGCCGAACACCTTGGGGTTCACCGCGCCGGCGTTGGCGAGCATGGACACGGCGGACATGTCCTCGCGCTCGCGGTCGGTCAGCGTGTGATCGGGCATCGGCGTCAGCCAAATGTCGGCGTCGAGGCCGACCTGGTGGCTGGCGTGGCCTGAGGTCATGGGGCCGCCGCGCGGCTGGGACATGTCGCCGACGAGGAGACCCGGCCATTCCTTGGCCTCGGTGGTCTCGCGGGCGAGCTTCTCGATCAGGGCGACGAGCTTGGGGTGTCCCCAGTTGCGGTTGCGCGAGAGGCGCATGACCTGCCAGCCCTCACCGTTCACCTCGAGCGGCTTGCCGCCCGAGAGGCAGCCCTTGGCGTACCAGCCGACCGCGCGCGCGGCGAGGGGGGCCGCCGTCTTGACCGTGCCGAAGAGCTGCTTGGCGGTGATGGCCGGCTTCTTGGGCTTGTTCTTCTCGTTTTTGGCCTTGGCGTCCTTCGGTTCGGCTGTGTCGCCCTTTGCTTCGGCTTTGCCGTCTTTCGAATCGGGCTTGGCCTTGTCGGCAGGGGCGGCGTCGGACTTGGCCTTGTCCGCAGGCGCGGCGGCGGGCTCGGCGGCAGGGCGCTCGACGGCCTTGGGCAGCGGGGGAACGACGGCCTCCTTGGCCGCCTGCTCGGCCGCGGCCTGAGCGGCGGCCGAGGCCGGTCCGTGCCAGCCTCCCACCTCCTCGGTGGCGGATGTGGCCGCAGGAGGCGCTTCCTCGGCGGCGATCGCGCACGACAGCGCGGCCAGGGACGCGAGCATCCCCGTCACGGCCAGCCATCTCTCGGTGCGTCGGGCGGATGTCATGGCGCGCATCCCGTGACAAATCAGCAGGCGCATCTTAGCGCAGCCCGGGGCCAAATTGCGAC
>JBFXEP010000264.1:0-5100 GCA_050179995.1 Hyphomicrobium sp. | reverse complement strand
AGATCGTGCAGAGCATCGTGCAGCAGAAGGCGCAGCAGACGGCCAAGGACCTGCGCGGCAAGGCGAACATCGAGTACGTCGACAGCGAGATCAAGACGCAGGTGGCGCAGGAGACGGAGGCCGCCGCCCAAAAGCAGAAGGCTTTCGAGCAGCAGATCGACGAGCAGCTCAAGCTCGAGCAGCAGAAGAAGGACGAGAAGAAGTAGTCTTTCACGCTCCTCACAGCACCGAGTCGCGTCGGGCCGCTAGAAGATGGCGGCCCGATTTCGCAAGTCCGTCCATTCGCGGAGAGCCCCATGGGCAAGATCACCACCCGGTCGCCGTTCGCGCCGGATTCGCTTCCCGCCCTGCCGCCGATCGCCGGCGTGCGGTTCGCGACCGCCGAGGCCGGCATCCGCTACAAGGACCGCACCGATCTCATGGTGGCCGTGCTCGACGAGGGGACGAGCGTGGCCGGCGTGTTCACGCAGTCGAAGACGGCGTCGGCGCCCGTGCTCGCCTGCCGCAAGCACCTGAAGAAGGGCTCGGCGCGGCTGCTCGTGGTCAACTCCGGCAATGCCAACGCGTTCACAGGCAAAAAGGGCCGCGAGGCGGTCGACATCACAGTGGATGCGGCCGCCAAGGCCGCCGACTGCGGGCGTCACGACGTGTTCGTTGCGTCCACGGGCGTCATCGGCGAGCCGCTGGATGCCGAGAAGTTCGCCCACCTCCTCGACGGGCTCACCAAGGCGGCGGTGCCGGATGCCTTCGAGGCGGGGGCGCGGGCCATCATGACCACCGACACCTATCCCAAGGTGGCGACGCGCACGGCGCTGATCGGGGACGTGGAGGTGACGATCAACGGCTTCTGCAAGGGCGCCGGGATGATCGCGCCGGACATGGCGACCATGCTCGCCTTCATCTTCACGGACGCGCACATCGCGCCCAAGGCGCTGCAGGCGCTGCTCGACGCGCACGTCGAGACGACCTTCAACGCCATGACCGTCGACGGCGACACCTCGACCAGCGACACGTGCCTGCTGTTCGCGACCGGAGATGCCAGCGCGCGGGGCCAGGAGCCGGTGACGAAGGCCGACTCGAAAAAGCTCAAGGCGTTCTCGGCTGCCTTGCACGACCTGATGGCGGACCTTGCCATCCAGGTGGCGAAGGACGGCGAGGGGCTGTCCAAGTTCGTCACCTTCGTCGTCGAGGGTGCGGAGAGCGAAAAGGCCGCGCGCCGCATCGCCATGTCGTGCGCCAACTCGCCGATCCTCAAGACGGCGATCGCGGGCGAGGACCCCAACTGGGGCCGCGTGGTGATGGCCGTCGGCAAGTCGGGTGAGGCGGCCGACCGCGACAAGCTTTCGATCTGGTTCGGCGAGCATTGCGTGGCGCGCGAGGGCGAGCGGGCGGCCGAGTACGACGAGGCTACGGTCGCGGCCTACATGAAGAACCGCGAGATCGTGATCCGCATCGATGCCGGCGTCGGCCGCGCGTCTTCGCACGTGTGGACCTGCGATCTCACGCACGACTACGTGTCGATCAACGCGGACTATCGCAGCTAGAGCGCTAGCGCTCCAGCTTTTTGATGAGACCGATTTTCCACGCTTCGGACTGGTAGGGTCCGAAGCGATCATGGTCCAGCTCGGGAGCTCAGCCGATCGTGACGCCGGATTTCTGGATCGAGCGCTGGCAGAAGGGCGAGACTGCTTTCCATCAGGCGGAGGGCAACGATCTCCTGCCGAAGCATTGGCCGGCGCTCAAGCTCGCTGCCGGGAGCCCGGTGTTCGTGCCGCTCTGCGGGAAGTCGATCGACATGGCGTGGCTGGCGGGCGCCGGGCATCGCGTCATCGGCGCCGAGCTCTCGCCGCTGGCCGTCGCCGAGTTTTTCCGCGAGCAGGGGGTCGTGGCGGAGACGCGCCGCGTTGGTGCGTTCGAGGTGCACAGCGCCGGGCCGATCACCATCTGGTGCGGCGACATCTTCGCGCTTCCCGCCGACGCGACAGCCGACGTGGCGGCGGCCTACGACCGTGCGGCGCTGGTTGCGATGCCACCGACGCTGCAGGGGGCCTATGCGAAGGCGATGCGTGCGCTTTTGCCCGCGGCGCCGATCCTGCTCATCTCGCTCGCCTATCCCCAGGAGCAGATCGCAGGACCGCCGTTCTCGACGCCGCTCTCGCAGGTGACGGCGCTCTTCGGCGCGACGCACGACATCAACATCCGCGAGACGCGCGACGGTCTCGAGAAGAGCCCGAACCTCAAGGCGCGCGGCGTGAGCCGGCTCGACGAGGCGGTGTTCGTGCTCAGGCCGAAAGGCAGCTAGCGTGATGATCGAGAAATTCGCCACATCAAGCGGCAGGGCTCCGAGCGAATTTCTCGATCTGAATCACACGAGCAAGTCTATGATTCTAGTGTCCCTTATTATTCCGAAGTTCGCTCCGGAACCTAGCCGCGAACGCAGGCGAACTTCGGAATCGGGACACTAGCGTCACGCTTAGGCGTCGGTGTCCAGGTACGTTTCAGGCGAGCGCGTCCGGCGCGGAGCGGATGGCGTCGTAGACGAGGCGGAGGTCGGCGGCGGTCGTGCAGTAGGGCGGCATGACGTAGATGGTGTTGCCGAGGGGGCGGAGCAGGACACCTTTGGCGAGGAAGTGAGCGCGGAGCGCGGGGCCGACCGAGGCGAGATAGCCGCCGTCGGCGACCTTGAGATCGACAGCGGCGATGGTGCCCAATTGGCGTGGGTTCTCGAAGCGCGCGTCGGCGGCGAGCGTGGCGAGGGCTCCGGCCTGCAGATCGGCGAGCTTGGCGATGCGCTCGAGCACCGGCTCGCTCTGCCAGACGTCGACATTTGCCAAGGCCGCTGCGCAGCAGACGGGATTGGCGGTGAAGCTCGACGAGTGGAACAGCGTGCGCGACCGGTCGTCCGAATAGTGGGCCTCGAAGATCGGCGCCGTGGCGAGGGTGGCCGCGAGCGGCAGCAAGCCGCCGGTGAGTCCTTTGGCGACGCAGAGGATGTCCGGGGTGACGCTTGCCTGCTCGCAAGCGAACAGCGTGCCGGTGCGGCCCCATCCGGTCATCACCTCGTCGGCGATGAAGAGCGCGCCGTGGCGCTCGCAGACCCGCTTCATACCGGCCAGCGTCTCGGCGCCGTAGATCAGCATGCCGCCGGCGCCGGCGATCAGGGGCTCGGCGATGAAGGCCGCGAGCGGGGCCTCGCGGCAGGCCGAGTCGAGGGCGTCGAGTGTCGCCTGCTCGCGACCGGCGTGCGGAAACGGGATGCGCACGACGTCGAACAGCAATGGCTCGTAGGCGGCATTGAACACACCGCGGGCGCCCGCCGACATGGTGCCGATGGTGTCGCCGTGATAGCCGTGCTTGAGGGCGGCGATGCGCGTCCTCGGCTCGCCGATGTTGCGCCAGTAGCCAAGCGCCATCTTGAGCGCCACCTCGACCGAGGTCGAGCCGCTGTCGGAGAAGAACACGTGCGCGAGGCCGGCAGGCGCCATGTCGATCAGCTGCTCGGCCAGGCGCTCGGCGGGCTCGTGGGTGAGGCCCGCGAAGATCACCTGGTCCAGCTTGTCGATCTCAGCATGGATGGCGTCGGTGATGGGCTTGTGGCGATGCCCGTGCGTGATCACCCACCACGACGAGATGGCATCGAGGATGCGGCGGTTGTCGTCGGTCTCGAGCCAGGCGCCGCGGGCGCGGGCGATGGTCGGCATGGGCGGCTCGACGGCGTGCTGCGTGAACGGGTGCCAGACCGGGGATGCCATCAGCGGAAGTCCTCGACGCGGAAGTGATCGGCGAAGGCCTGCGCGAGGTGCGCCGGCTCAAGGCTGTCGAGGCGCGGCAGGCGGCCGAGGCGGCGGACGTTGCCCATCCCGGAGATGGTGTGCTCCGAGTCCGCCACCTCGTCGCCGACGAAGGCGATGCCGAGAATGGGGATATTGCGGCCGTTCAACGCCTCGATGGAAAGCAGGCTGTGGTTGATGGTGCCAAGCGCGGTGCGGGCGACGAGCACGACGGGCAGGCGCCAGGAGGCGAAGACGTCGATCTGCAGCGCCTGGCGGGTGACGGGCACCATGAGGCCGCCCGCGCCCTCGACGACGAGGGGGCCTTCCACCTCGGGGAGCTTCAATCGGGCGAGGCTGATCTCGATGCCTTCGGCCTCGGCGGCGCGATGGGGCGAGGCGGGCAAGTTGAGGCGGTAGGCCTCGGGCAGGATGCGATCGGGGGGAAGCCCGGCGATTGTGCGGACGTGCGCGCTGTCGCTGCCACCGTCGAGACCGCATTGGATGGGCTTCCAGTAGGTGGCGCCGAGGGCTTGAGCCAGGGCCGCGGCGAAGACCGTCTTGCCGACGCTGGTATCGGTTCCCGTGACGATGATGCCCTGGGTCATGGGAGCCTCTTTCGCGCTGCGCGCGCCCCCTCACCCGCGCGGCGATGCTGCGCGACCTTCCCCCATCGGGGAGAGGTGAAGGAGGCGGTGGCGGCGCAGATTTCGCTTCCCCTCCCCGCTTGGGAGGGGGGGCTTCCCAAACGCTGGTCGTTGGGGTTCCCCCCACCCCTAACCCCTCCCCGCAGGGGGGAGGGGGATTCCCTAAGGCTCCCAATCTGATGCAGCCTCATGCGGGCACCCGGGCGAGGATGGTGGCGAGGGTGTCGAGAAGGCGGGCGGTGGCGTCCTCGCCGGCGTTCAAGGTGAGAGAGATGCGGAGGCGCGCGGTGCCTTCGGGCACGGTCGGCGGGCGCACTGCGCGCACGTCGAAGCCCTCGGCGACAAGAGCCTTGGCGACCGACACCGCGCGTTCGTCGGCGCCGAGCACCACGGGCTGGATGTGCGAGCCGGTCGGCGCGATGCCGCAGCGACTTTCAAGCGCGCGGCCGGCGAAGGCGACGAGATCGCCGAGACGCGCGCGCCGCTCCGGCGCATCGCGCACGATGGCGAGGGCTGCTCGCACGGCGGCGGCCATCAGTGGCGAGGGCGCGGTCGCGTAGATGAAGGGCCGGGCGCGGTTGATCATGAAGTCGCGCACAACGCGCGGGGCGAGCAGCAGCGCGCCGCTCGCGCCGAGCGCCTTGCCGCAGGTGTGGAGCGAGATGACGTCCGGCGCGCCTTCG
>JBFXEP010000263.1:0-5115 GCA_050179995.1 Hyphomicrobium sp. | reverse complement strand
GTCAGGGCCATACGAGTCAACATTGTCCTCAAGTTTTGGACCACAGAAGGGCGTTTCTCGAGCGGATTGAAGAAACCCAGACGGTCCAGCTCCGATTCCAAATGATCGAAAAGACCGAACAGCTCCTGCTTGTCCGCCAAACGCTCCGTGCCAAGATTTAACCCCGTCGAAACAGGACTTTCGTAGGTGGTGACGCGCCCCAGCGACGCGTTGCCACTTTCCCGCATCCAGGCGTAGCCGAGCAACAGCACTGCCTGGGCTAGGTTAAGGGAGGCGAAGCGGGAATTGACGGGAATCATGACGAGGGCATCGGCATTGGCGAGCTCGCCAGTCTCGAGTCCATTGCGCTCGCGCCCGAACAGAATCCCGCAGCGCTGGCCGAGGCTGATCCGCTGACGGATGGCCGCGACGGCATCCTCGGGCGTGAGCACGGGCTTCTTCAAGGGCCGCTGGCGGGCGGTGGTGGCGATGACGTAGGTCAGGTCGCCGATCGAGGCCTCGAGCGTCGGATAGGCCGCGCTGTCGTCGATGATGTAGTTGGCGCCCGAGGCGGCGATGCGCGCCTTCTCGTTGGGCCAGCCATCGCGCGGGGCGACGAGGCGCAGGTCGTCGAGCCCGAAGTTGGCCATGGCGCGCGCCACCATGCCGATGTTGTCGGCGAGCTGCGGCTCGACCAGGACGACGGACGGCGTCTCGCCGGGGCCGCCCAAGGCTTCGCCCTGGATGTGCGCGCGGCGGATGCCGTGGCGCAGCTTGCGCAGCACGCGGCGCGCCCAGAACCAATAGTTCTCGCCCGACCAGGTTTTCTCGAGCACGGCGAGGTCGGGGGTCGCAAGCGTCTCCGTCCCCTGGCCGGTGAGACGGACGGCGCCGTCGCCGACGACGATCTCCTTGTGGCGGGCGATGAACGCCTCGAGGGTGGCGATGCCGCGGGCTTCCGTGCGGCGCTTGCAGCCGGGGCAGGTGGCGCGATCCGCCTCGCAGCGAAGCTCGGCGCAGTAGGCGAGGATGCGGTCGAGGGCGGCGCGGTCCATGTCGGCGGCGCCGACCGCCGCGAGGCCTTCGTCGATGATCTTCTCGTGGCAGGCATGGACGAGCCTCGCCACCGGCATGGCGCGGCCGGCGACCATGGGCACGCGCTCGCCCTGCTCTTGGGCGAGGTCGATGTCGCGGGCTGTTGCGGTCACGGCGGTCATCGGCCCGCAATAGCACTGTTGCCCGGTGCTGTCCCAATCTGCGCGGGGAAGGGTCAACGCACGGCGCGCGCCGCCGAACCCGTTCCGCCCTCCCTAGGGTGGACCGCGTCGCGGCGGCGCTTGTTGCAGCGCAGGGGCGCGGCTAATGTCGCAGGCTACGATCCTCCCACCCGAAGGCGCTTTCATGCAGAAGATCACGGTGACCGGCACAGTCGTCGAGCTCGACGGCGACGAGATGACTCGCATCATCTGGAAGCTCATCAAGGACAAGCTGATCCACCCCTACCTCGACCTGCCGCTCGAATACTACGACCTCGGCGTCGAGAACCGCGATGCGACGGGCGACCAGGTCACCATCGATGCGGCCAACGCCATCAAAAAGCACGGAGTCGGCGTCAAGTGCGCCACCATCACGCCGGACGAGGCTCGCGTCAAAGAGTTCAATCTGCGCGAGATGTGGAAGAGCCCCAACGGCACCATCCGCAACATCCTGGGCGGCGTCATTTTTCGCGAGCCCATCATCTGCCGCAACGTGCCGCGCCTGGTGCCGGGCTGGACGCAGCCGATCGTGATCGGACGCCACGCCTTCGGCGACCAGTACCGCGCCACCGACTTCCGCTTCCCCGGCAAGGGGCGCATCACCATCCGCTTCGAGGGCGAGGACGGCACGGTGATCGAGCGCGAGGTGTTCCAGGCGCCGGGCTCGGGCGTCGCGCAGGCCATGTACAATCTCGACGACTCGATCCGCGAGTTCGCGCGCGCCTCCTTCAACTACGGCTTGAACCGCGGCTTCCCGGTCTACCTCTCGACCAAGAACACCATCCTCAAAGCCTACGACGGGCGCTTCAAGGACCTGTTCCAGGAGATCTTCGACGCCGAGTTCAAAGAGGCGTTCGGCAAGAAGAAGCTCACCTACGAGCACCGGCTCATCGACGACATGGTGGCCTCCGCGCTCAAGTGGAGCGGCGGCTACGTGTGGGCGTGCAAGAACTACGACGGCGACGTGCAGTCCGACACGGTGGCGCAGGGCTTCGGCTCGCTCGGCCTCATGACCAGCGTGCTGATGACGCCGGACGGCGCGACGGTGGAAGCAGAGGCCGCGCACGGCACGGTGACGCGCCACTATCGCGAGCACCAGAAGGGGAAGGAAACCTCGACCAACTCCATCGCCTCGATCTTCGCCTGGACGCGGGCGCTGGCGCATCGCGCCAAGCTCGACGGCAACGAGGCGCTGGCGCGCTTCGCCGCCACGCTGGAGCGGGTCTGCGTCGAGACGGTGGAAGCGGGCTTCATGACCAAGGACCTCGCCCTCCTCGTCGGCCCCGACCAGAAGTGGCTCTCGACGACGGGCTTCCTCGACAAGATCGACGCCAACCTCAAGGCGGCGATGGCGAAGAGCTGACGGCGCGCGGCACCCTGGCAGGGCCGTGCAATTGGCGGAGGCAAGGCGTGCTTCTTCTCCGCATCGTGCTCGCAGTTCTCGGGCTCCTCGCTGCGGCCCGCGCCGCATCCGCGGCCGGTGATGCGCCGCCTTACGCGGCCCTCTTCGATCGCGCCTTCGCTCCCGGCTTCGTGGTGGAGACGCGGGACGAGGTCGACGGCGAGATGCGCGTCGAGACGGTGCCGTTTCGCGCGGTCGACGCTGGCATGCTGAAACTCCCGAGCGGGCGCATCACGGTCGCCGATCCGTTCGTCGCGCTGACCGAGGCCAAGCCGCTCGCGCAGGCCGTGCCGGCCGGTTCGTTCCCCGTGCGGCTTGCGGTCGGAGCGTTTCCCGCGGGCGGGCTGCGCGTCGCCTTCGCGCGCGTCGACGTCACGCAAGCGCCCGTCGTGCGCTGGTCGATGGCTCTCATCGAGGGGCAGGACGTGCGCACGCTCGGGCACGACGAAATTTTCGGCTATCCGGTCGATTCGGGGACGGGATCGTTTTTCGATCCCGCCGCGGGGAGAGCGGCAGGCGCGCTGCTCGACAGCAACCCCAACGCTTGGGAGGCCTGGATCAAGGCGGGCGAGGCGAACGGCGCGAAGATCGGCCCCTATTTCTTTCTGCTCGACCTGCCGCTCGGCGCAGCCAACGCGCTCATGTTCCGCAGCGGCTGGGGCGACGGATTCTATGCGTCGTGGTTCGGCTATGACGCTCTAGGAAACGTCGCTGCGCTGGTCACGGACTTCGCGATCATCGATTGGGGATCGGCCAAGTGGTGAGGCCTGGCGTGCGCTACTCGAGGCGGGCGCCGGGGCGCGGGCCGGCGAGCGGGCGGTGGCGACGCTGATAGTCGGCGCAGGCCCAGCGCTTGCCGTAGATGAAACGAAGAATGCTGCACCGGATGCTGTCGGCGAAGCGCTCGAGGCGCGTGTTGGCGCGCAACGTTGTGCTCATGATCTCGTCGGTCGCTGTTGTTCCCCCAACGGACTGGCTCCTTAGCAGACTCGCCTGGTCCCTGGGGACACCGGGATACTACTTATGGCTCCCGGTGATCGGTGAGCCGCGCATCTAGGCACCGGCCCGCGCCGCGTCAACGGACGACTTGCCGCGCCGGTTCCCGGGCTTGGTAAAGATCTCGCGATCAGGCGGAAGTGGGCGTTTCCCCAGCAGCTTACGCTATGCACTGGAAGCGTGGCTGCAGGGCGGGCTGCGCAATCGCCACAGGACTTGGAATGGCCCCCGTGTCAGCGACCACGGACGGTTCGTCCATTCGTCGCAAGGGGCGCAAGGCGGTATCTCGTCGAAGCTCAACCCCCAATCGGCGCCAGCAAACCAGCATCGTCAGCGAATGCGTCATCGTGGCGGGCGTCCCCGCTGGCGCCGGCGGCGGCGGGCATCTGCCGGGCATAGATGCGCCGCCGCAAGTCCACAAGCTCCACGCGGTGCCTCAAAGCGGCAGGTAGGGGCCGAAGCTCGAGCGCAGGGTGCGAGCGTGGCCGAGGCCGTCGTTGGTGATCTCGTACATGCCCGTCGCGCCAGGGGGCTGGCGGATCAGGTCGAGCTTCTTCAGGCGGTGCAACTGGGAGACGACGGCCGACGGCGTGTCGTCCTTGAAGCCGCGCTGCGCGAGGGCGGAGAGCACCTGCTGCAGCGAGTAGGCCTTGGCCTCGAGGGCGAGCGCCTCGAGGATGACGAGCTCGCGCACGCGGCTCCTCTGGTTGCGGCCGATGTCGCCCAATGCCGAGCCGTCCACGTCGGTGTCGTTGGCGGCCTCATCCACGGGAAGCGGCATACGACCGGCCAGCGGGGTCACCGGATAGGCCGCCGCCTCCGCCGTCTCGATCACCTGCTCGACGATGTCGAGGCGGCCGCGGATCTCATCGAGCAGCCGGCGGCGCTCGGCAGGTGCCGTGCCCGTCATGGCCACCATGGGATTGAAAACCTCGCGGGCGAAGGCCGCGAAGATGTGCGCCAGCTGGTTGTTGGCGGGAGGGCCCGCAGTCCCGTCGGCGGCCATGGCCGTCACCCACAGCGAATGGAAACGAATGGCTTCGCATCCCTTGTGCAGCGGGTGCGAATGCGTTGTGTTCTTTCTATTGCATTTCATCCGAGACGTCGCAAGCGTGGTGCGTTCGTCGCGCTCGATTTGTTATATTCTAGTTGAGTTGTCTGTTATATCTTGTTGGTTTTGCGATATTATTTATCGTCCTTCCGCCAGGATATTCGTTTGAATTCGATGCATTCCCGAGCGGAGGCTGCGGGCTGATGTGCATTCTTAGCCCGCGCGATGCATGACATTCATGTTGCTCATGCTTTTTCGCTTCGCGCTCGACCATCTTAAGCATGACGCCAAGGTCCTCCCGCGGTCCAAGCGGGAGGGTGCCATGGCTTCGCAATCCACTGATCTGCTGTTCGATCTCGTGCTCGATCCAACGCTGCTCGATCTCGTGCTGTCGATGCCGGAGCTCACCTGGCGCGACATCGCGACGACGG
>JBFXEP010000262.1:0-5124 GCA_050179995.1 Hyphomicrobium sp. | reverse complement strand
CCTTCTGGGCGGCCGCCTTCGTGGCGCCGCTGCCGCTGCCGTAGTGATAGTGGTCGGTGAAGCACGTCCGCCCGCCCTCGCGGCGCAGATCGTGCGTGTAGGCAAAGCCCGTGTCATCCGCCAGCGCAGGCGCAGAAACGACGCACAACCCGGCTGCCGCCGCGAGCGCCTTGAAAATCCTTTGTGCCGACATCGTCCGCCTCATCTCAAGTTTGCGACGTGGCGAGCAATTTGCCTGATTCACCGGGGCGGCTCGATAGGTGTCGCGCGGGGGCGACTGCGAATCGCGCCGAGTTGAGGCGCGAGAGTCACAGGGAAGCTATGTGGAGCGGCGGCGTCGGAAAAATGCGGCCGCTGCGACTTTACGGCGTCCGTAAGGTGATGCGCGCAGCTTCTACTTCGCGGCCACGACGGCGATCTCGACCAGCATGCGCGGATCGACCAGCTTGGCCTCGACGGTGGCACGCGCCGGCGTATCCTTGCCGCCGAGCCAGGCCTTCCACGCCTCGTTGACGGCCTCGCGGTGGCGGATGTCGGCGAGCCAGACGTTGGCCATGGCGATCTTCGACTTGTCAGTGCCGCAGAGTGCGAGCAGGCGGTCGATCTCCCCCAGCACCTCCTCGGCCTGTCCCTTGGCGTCACGGCCGAGATCGGCGGGGATGATGCCCGAGGTGAAGACGAGGCCATTGGCCTCGACGACCTTGGAGTAGATCTCGGACGATTCGTGACGGGTGATGGTCATGGGACGTGGGCTCCAGCGCAATCGGGATTGGCCGCCCGCTTAGCAAAGGATGGCTCGGAGCGCCAGTGCCCCTTCTCCCCGTAAGAACGGGGAAGAGGGAAGAGCTAGAACCAGGGCTCCTGGTGGATGCGCTCGCCGTCGACGTCGAGGGCCTTGATGGCGACGTCGCCCGAGGGGCCGACGGCGAGGATGGCCGAGATCTTCTTTTCTCGCACCTTCTCCTCGAGCGCGCGGCCGGTGCCTTCCGGCACGAAATAGCTCTCGATGCCGTAGCGGACCTGCGCCTTGAGCGGCTGGCCTTCGGCGCTGCGCGTGACATAAGACACGATGCCCTTCAGCACGACGTTCTCCGGTCCACCCGCGAGCGACGGATAGGAGCCGGCGACGGAGACGACCTGCCACTGCCCGGGGCCGAGCGGCTTCAGCGTAGCGTAGACCGTGTCGCCCTGGCTGGTGCCTTCGGGGACGTCCACGTCGGCGGTGCCGAAGGCGTAGCCGAGGATGACGTAGTCGCCGCGGAAGAGGTCGCGCGGGTCGACGGGGATCACCTCGGCCGTGATCTCGCGACCGCTGCTCAGAAGCGAGACGCGGCCGTAGACCATGCTCGCCAGCGCGAGCGCCTGCAGCAACGCCACGGCGGCGATGGCGATCCAGGAGGTGGGTGAGAGATATTTGATCATGGCGCTGCCCTCACGCTGCGGCGGGTTTCGGCTCGCCGCGCGTATGCAGGCGATAGGCGACGGCGGCGAGGCCCGAGACGATGAGGCCCGCGATCAGGAAGAAGAGCGAGGTGTTGAGCAGCGTGCCCAAGGTCTCGACATAGATGGCGAGGATCTCGATCGAGAAGCCGGCATAGCCGATCCATAGCGCACCGCGGTTCCCCGACCGGAGGCCCCAGAAGATGGCGCCGATGAGGAGCGCGAGCGCGAGCACGGCGAGCAGCATGAAGGTATTCAGCGGCGGATCCTCGAAGAACTGCAGCGCCCACAGCCCCGCCAGCGTGACGACGAGGCCGTAGTTGAAGGCGCCGGACCACAGCGCGGGCCGCTCCGGCTTCAGCCGCTCGCCCAGCATGGACGCACCCATCACGAGCAGGCCCAGGATCACGACCAGCTCATGGGCGTGTCCGCCGTTCAGCCGGTAGCCGAGGCTGACGATGAAGCCCGTGAGCGCGAGGCCCGAGAGGTGCACGCCGGGCTTCCAGCGCTGCCAGTAGAAGGCCGCGGAGACGAGCGCCCACGGGCCGAGGAACTCCCAGAAGACGCGGTCGAGGCGGAACGCTTCGCTGATGCCCCAGTAGACGACGAGGACCATGGCGAAGGCGAGCGACGGGTTGGAGCGCAGCGCCACGCCGGCGAGCAGCGCGCCCGCCGCCCAGAGCAGCACGGCGTCGGCCGGGTTGCCGTCCATGTGGTACATCTGCGAGATCAGCATGATCGAGCCGCCGAAGATGCCGACCCCGAGCAGGGTCGCGGCGTGGGCGAAGCCCGTCATGCCGCGCCGCGCGAGCACGCCCGAGAGCCCGTAGGAGGCCCACATGGAGGCGACCAGCATGCCGATGCGCAGGATGCGCGGCATGGCCTGCCAGTTGGCGGCGACGAAGCTCATGACCGCGAAGCCGATCAGGACCGCGGAGAGGATGGCCAGCGCGTTGGCGAGCCCCAGGGTGCGCACGCCCTTCTCCAAGTCCTGGCGGATGGCGGTCTCGCCCTCGGGCGTGATCCAGCCGGCGTCCCGCCAGCGCACGAGGTCCTGGTCGATACGTTTGCGATAGCTCCACATGGGATTGGCGTTGTCCTGGGATTGGTTTCCGGGGCGGCTCGGGGGCTCAGTCGGAGACTATGCGCGTACGGAGGCAGATCAGCGGCGAGGGGGCGTCCCCCTCGCAGGCCCCGCAGATCAGACATGAAATGGGCAATCGACACACAACTATCGTGAATCTGCGTTATGTCACGCGCAGCGCCAAGGCATGCTGACTTATGGTTTCACGCCCGCCGCACCCGCGCTCTAAAATACCCAAAACATGAAAAATGGCCGAGACCGGGGCGCGAAATGCCGTCCCCCGGGAGAAGCTCCCGGGCGGCAACGCCCAACAGTCTCGGACCATTCCCTCGTGTAGAACTTACTGCGGCGGCGTTGCCGGCGGAGTTTCCGTGGCCGGCGGCGTCTCCGGAGCCGGCGCCGGTGCGGAAGGCTCGGGCGCAGGCGACGGGGCTGCCGACGGTGCCGCGGCTTCCGGCGACGCAGCCGGTTCCGGGGCCGGCGACAGGGCCGTGTAAGCAATCACCGCGAGCGCGATAGCGGCCGCGATGGCAACGATAACTTTCGTGTCCATAGGTTCGTTTCCTCCGTGCTCCTGAAAAACACGATGAGGTTGCATAACACTTTTTTGGACGCCGAACCAGAAACCGGGAATGTTTGTCCGGCCTATCCGGGTGACACCCGACGTGGCCATCGCGGAAGCGCGCCGATCAGCCGGCTGCCGGACGCCTCCGGCAAAGCGCCGGGAGCGCTCGCCGGCCCGGCACCTATGTTGCGCTGCAGCGGATCAGGCTCCGGGAGAGTCCTGCCAGACGAAGTAGCCCTGGTCCGCGACCCCCTTCGTCACATCGCGATAGGACAGGCCGACGCGGCCAGCGTCCTCGGCGGTGTGCGCAGAGACGGCCTTCACCAGAATCCAGCCATCGCCGCCACCCGGAAGATTGCTCCCGGATTCATCGCGCGTCAGCGCCAGGTCCGTACCGCGCGAGAACTTGTAAAGTAGCATTGTCGCCTCCCTGTTTCTTGTTGAGCATAGCACGGAATGAACCCGTGTATGCGCAGGAGACTGTGGCACTTCGGGGGCTCGACGCGCAGGGCGCGGCAGGCCAGAATGCCCCTGCGATCGGGCGAGGCCCGCATCCCTCAAACGCGAAGCGGAAAGCGCATGGATCTCGACGCAACATTCCTGGCGCGCATTCAGTTCGCGTTCACCGTATCGTTTCACATCATCTTCCCGAGCTTCACCATCGGGCTCGCGGCCTTCATCGCCACGCTGCTCGTGCGCTGGCGCATGACGGGGGCCGAGCACCTGCACCGGCTGGCCCGCTTCTGGACCAAGATCTTCGCCGTCAGCTTCGCCATGGGCGTGGTGTCCGGCATCGTGCTCTCCTACGAGTTCGGCACCAACTGGAGCGGCTTCTCGCGCGTGGTCGGCAACGTGCTCGGGCCGCTGCTCGGCTACGAGGTGCTGACGGCGTTCTTCCTTGAGGCCTCGTTCCTCGGCATCATGCTGTTCGGCTGGAACCGCGTCTCGCCCAACCTGCATGTGACGAGCGCCGTGCTGGTCGCCATCGGCACCTCGCTCTCGGCGTTCTGGATCCTCGCCGCGAACAGCTGGATGCAGACACCGGCCGGGCATGCGCTCTCGCCCGAGGGCATCGCTTATCCCGTGAGCTGGCTCGAGATCATCTTCAACCCGAGCTTCCCGTACCGCTTCGCCCACATGTTCACGGCGGCCTATCTCACGACGTCGCTGGTGGTGGCGGCGGTCGGGGCGCGCTACCTCATCAAGGGCACCTACGTCGAGGAAGCCAAGACGATGCTGCGCATGGGGATCGGCATGGTCGCGCTGCTCGCGCCGCTGCAGCTCTTCATCGGCGACCAGCACGGCCTCAACACGGCCAAGCACCAGCCGGTCAAGGTGGCGGCGATGGAGGCGCACTGGGACGGCAGCAAGCCGGCTGACCTCGTGCTGTTCGCGTGGCCCGACGAGAATGCGGAGACGAACCACTTCCAGATCTCGCTGCCCAACCTCGCGAGCCTCATCATCACGCATGACATCGACGGCAAGTTCCCGGGGCTCAAGGATTTCGCGCCGCAGGACCGGCCGCCGGTGAAGCCCGTGTTCTTTGCTTTCCGCGTCATGGTGGGGCTTGGGCTGCTGATGATCGCGGCGGGACTCCTCGGCGCCTTCCTGTGGTGGCGCGGGGCTCTATTCGAGGCGCGCTGGTTCCTGACGCCCCTCTCCTATTCGTGGCCTGCCGGCTTCATCGCCATCCTCGCCGGATGGTGGGTGACGGAGACCGGGCGGCAGCCGTGGCTCGCAACCGGCATCCTGCGCACGGCGGACGCCGCCTCGCCCGTCTCGGCGCACGCGGTGCTGACCACGCTCGTCCTGTTCGTGGTCGTCTATTCGATCGTGTTCTCGATGGGCATCTACTACATCAACCGGCTGATCGAGAAAGGCCCGACGGGCGCCTCCGTCAAGACGTCAGACGGCTTGCCGTCGCGGCCGCTCTCGGCGGCGGAGGAAGCCGCCCACGACGCCATCGAAGGGACGAGGTGATCCATGGAAGGCCTCGCCCATTGGCTGCCGCTGATCTGGGTCATCGTGCTCGGTG
>JBFXEP010000261.1:0-5124 GCA_050179995.1 Hyphomicrobium sp. | reverse complement strand
GCCCAAGGTCGACATGCCCGAGGCCTACCACATGAACGGGGTGATCCCCGAGCTGCAGGGCGGGCTCACGCTCTCCAAGTGCCCGGCGGGCGAGGCGCGCAAGATCGACCTCATCATGATGTCGGTTGGCGGCAACGACATCGGGTTCGCACGCCTCGTGGCCAACGCCGTGCTCTCCGACGAGTCGCTCGTGCGCAGCCTCGGCGGCTGGTTCGGCCAGGTGCACGGCAACAAGGAGAGCCAGGATCTCCTGACGCGGCTCGATCAGCGCTACAAGGCAATGAACCGCGCCGTGCACGGCATCCTGCACGTGCCGTGGGAGGAGAGCGATCGCATCGTCCTCACTGCCTATCCGCCGTTCGCGCTGCTCGACGACGCGGGTCACATGTGCACCGACGGATCGGCCGGCATGGAGGTGTTCGAGGAGTTCAAGATCACGCAGAAGTCGGCGCTGTCGTCGTCGTGGCTCGCCGACAAGCTCGACCAGATCATGCAGCAGAGCGCGCGCGCGCAGGGGTGGAGCTACGCGGACCAGCATCGCAAGACATTCGTCGGGCGCGGCCTGTGCGCCGGCCACACCAACGGGCTCGGGCCGCTGGTCGATGATCTGCGCATGCCTCGGCGGCGCAACGGGGCGTGGGAGCCCTACAACCCGGCGCACTACGAGCCCTATGCGGCGCGGCTCCGGTGGTTCCGCACGCCGAACGACGCCTTCCTGACGAGCAACTTTCACGCGGCCGGCTCGGTCATCCAGAAGGTGCTGAAGCTCGACAGCTTCTCGTGGTTCCAGGTGCTGCTCGCCGCGACCTATGGCGGCGCGTTCCATCCGACCGCCGAAGGACAGGCGGCGATGGCGGATGCGGTGGTGGCGAAAGCGCGCGCGGTGCTCGCCAGGCACGGGCAGCAGTCGGCGGCGGCTGCGCCGTCGGGTGAGTCGAGCGAAACGCCGTAAAAATCCTTCCGTCATTGCGGGCGAGGTGAGCGACCGCGAACGAGACCCGGAACGCAGCGGAAGAGTCGTCGAAGATGCGAAAAATCTAAAGCGATTTGCGCTGGGTTCCCGCTCAGCGCTCGGCTGCGCCTCGCTTGGCGGGAATGACGGATGCGGGGGCTTCCGCTTACTCCGCCGCCTCTGAGCCGAACTGGAGCTCGGAGAGGCGGGCGTAGAGGCCGCTCTTTTTGGCCAGCTCGGCGTGCGTGCCGCTCTCGACGATACGGCCCTTGTCCAGCACCAGCGTGCGGTCGGCGTTCTGGATGGTCGAGAGGCGGTGGGCGATGACCAGCGTGGTGCGGCCCTTGGTCAGGCTTTCGAGCGCGCGCTGCACTGCAATCTCGTTCTCGGCGTCAAGCGCGCTGGTCGCCTCGTCGAGGAGCAGGATGGGCGCGTCCTTCAGGATGGCGCGGGCGATGGCAATGCGCTGGCGCTGTCCGCCCGAGAGCGAGACGCCACGCTCGCCGAGGCGCGTCGCGTAGCCTTGCGGCAGGGCGCGGATGAAACCGTCCGCCTGGGCAGCGGTGGCGGCGCGGACGACATCGGCCTCGGACGCGTGCGGGGTGCCGTAGCGGATGTTCTCGGCCACGGTGTCGGCGAAGAGCGCCACCTCCTGAGGCACGAGCGCGATCGCGCTGCGCAGCTCATCGAGCGCAAGCTGCCTCACGTCGATGCCGTCGATCATGACCTCGCCCGCTGACGGATCGTAGAAGCGCAGGAGAAGATTGAAGATGGTGGATTTGCCGGCGCCCGAGGGACCGACGAGGGCCACGCGCTCGCCGGGAGCCACGCGGAAGGACACATCATCGAGCGCGGCGATGCCCGGCCGGTTGCTGTAGCCGAAGCGCACGGCGCGGAACTCAATGTCACCCTTGACGGGCGTGGGGAGCGGCAGCGGGTTGGCCGGCGACTTGATCTCCGGCGCGATGGTGAGGAACTCGGTGATGCGCTCGGCGGCGCCGGCGGCCTGCGTGGTCTCGCCCCACACCTCCGAGAGCTCGCCCAAGGCTCCGGCGGCAAACAGGGCGTAAATGACGAACTGGCTCAGGCGCCCGCCGGTGATCTCGCCCGAGATGACCGAGGCCGAGCCGTACCAGAGCACGCCGACGATGCCGGTGACGACGAGCAGGATGACGAGGCCGGTCAGTCCGGCGCGCGCGACGAGGCGGCTACGCGCCGCATCGAAGGCGCGCTCGACGGCGGCGCCGAAGCGTCCGGCGACGGCGTCCTCGTGGTTGAAGGCCTGCATGGTGCGCACGGCGGCGAGGTTCTCGGCGGCGTAGGCGGAGGCCTCGGCGAGCGTATCCTGGGCATGACGCGACAGCCGGCGCACGATGCGGCCGTAGCCGATCAGCGGCAGCACGATGACGGGAATGGCGATGAGGACGAGGAGCGAAAGGCTCGGGCTGGTGAAGATCATCATGGCCAGCGCACCGATCAGCATGATGGCGTTGCGGAGCGCCTGCGAGATGGCGGAGCCGGCGGCCGCCTTCACCTGCGTGGTGTCGGCGGTGAGGCGGCTCATCACCTCGCCCGAGTGGGTCTCCTCGTAGAAGTCGGGGCCGAGGCGGGACAAGTGCGCGAAGACATCGGCGCGCAGGTCGGCCACGACACGCTCGCCGATCCAGTTGACGAGGAAGAAGCGGGCCGCGCTCGCCACCGCCAGCACGAGGCCGATGATGATCAGCATCATGAAGTACTGATCCATCATGGTGCCGTCGTGTTGGCCGAAGCCGTGATCGATCATGCGGCGCACGGCCATGGGCACGGCCAGCATGGCGAAGGCGGAGACGACGAGCGCGACGAAGGCGCCGGCGAGGCGGCCCGGATGGCGCAAGAGGTAGGGCTTCAGCGCGAGCAGCGGGCGCAGGGTGCGCCGGTCGGCGAGCGCCGGCTCGTCCGGGAACGGCAAAGCGGTCCCGGCGCCTCTTGGCGGCACCTCAGGTTTCTTCTCAACGCTCACGTTTCGGTCTTCCGATTGGTGTTGGCCGGACCATGCGCGACGCGGATGGCCCGCGTCAACGCCAACCGCTCCCTGCGGCCGGAATGGGGCGAAAGCTGCCTAATTTGCGGCGTAACGGCGGCTAAACCCCAGCGGCGGGCTCGACATTTCGCGGCTTGTACGCGGGGGGCTTCTCGACTATAGAAGCGCATCCAGAAATTCGGGGTCGTGCTGTCCCGTGCGAGCGCTCGCACCTCGGCCCCTTTCGAGCGAGCACGACAGCCATGAAGAAAGACGCGGATCTGCATCCCGACTACCACCAGATCAAAGTTAAGATGACCGACGGCACGGAGTTCGTCACCTATTCCACCTACGGCAAGGAAGGCGACGAGTTGCACCTCGATATCGACCCGTCCTCGCATCCGGCATGGACGGGCGGCGACCAGCGCCTCATGGACCGTGGCGGGCGTCTGTCGCGCTTCAAGAAGAAGTTCGAGGGTTTCATCAAGGAGTAGCGGCCGGCTCATCGACCGCTGGAATTTCGAAGGCCCCGCACACGTGCGGGGCCTTTTGCTTGTTGCGTCGAAGCCGCATCAATCGTCGCGGAGGTAGTACGCGCGCTCGGAGCCGTCGTGCCTGCCGCTCTTCATGCAGCAGCGCTTGAAACAACTTCCCAGAGCCGCAGGGGCACAAGTCGTTGCGTCCGAGTTTCTCGATGAGCTCGACCTCGCCCTCGCACCATGCGGTGTCCGCGCTTCACGCGCGTTTCAGAGGGGAAGCCTTTCCTGCGTTTGGACGAGCGCTCGAAAGGAGGGCTTGTCGAAGGGATCGCGTTGACTGCTCATGCTCGCCTCCCATGGTCAGGGTTGAGGGAGCGGGCCAATAGCATCTTCAGCGGACGAGGGCAATTCGGCGAGCGCGATGGATGACGCGCGCGCCGATCTCAGCGCGCGGCGACCTGGCGAAGGCCGCCCGAGAACGCCTGCTCGAGGGTCGAGATCTGCGTCGCGACGGGATTGGCGGAGGCGGCATCGGCTTCGTCGCCGGCCGGCGAAAGCATGGCGCGATCGAGCTGCACGATGCGGTCGTGCAAGGCAAAGCTCGCCTCGATGAGGGTGCGCAGACCTTGCGGCAGCTCGGCGAAACCCTTGGTGTGGGCGGGACGGCCAAGTGTCTGCAACTTGACGCGCGCGATCTTGACCTGGGCCTCCTGGGCCGTGATCTCGCCCGCCTTCAAGGCGCGGCGGATCAAAAGCCAGGACGCAAGCTCGAGGAGCCGCGTCGTGAGCCGCATGCTTTCGGTGGCGTAGAGAACCGTGATGTGGCCCGGCAGGCCCTTGCTCTCCTCGCGCCCATCCCCGTCGAGATAGGACGCCGCCCGCTCGACGAGGGCCATGCCCTCCTTGAACACGCGATCGAATTGCTCGGAAGCTTGGAAACGCTCTCCGAAGGAGACGGTCTCACCCTTGAGGTCGACCAGATTATCAACGCTCGAACTGTTGCTCATGACACGCTTTGACACAGACGCCTACTTCCTGCTCACCCTACCATCGCCTGATCGTAAGAGACCAGAGTTAAGAAAGTTGGCCGAGAAAGAGACAATCCAAAGGAAGCTGCACCTGGCGGAAGCCTTGCAAATGCCGCGCCGAAAAAAATGAGCCGCCTCGCGGCGGCTCAGAAGTCAACAGGGAGGCGTCAAACAGGGTGGCTAGGCACCACCCCAGGATCCAGATGTCTGGATGAGGGAAAGCGTACGCCGTGATCCCTAACGAAGCCTTAAGACTTGCCGATTTCGAATCGATTTCCCGTTCACGATTGCGCGGGCGGACGGGGTAAACGCGGCGGCGCAATCCGGGACAGCGGGCGCACGTGGCGTCAGGCCGACGTGTCGATGCGCGAGACGAGCACCTTGTCGATGCGCCGCCCGTCGAGATCGACCACCTCGAAGCGCCATCCGCTGCTCTCGATGGTCTCTCCGGTCTTGGGGATGTGCTGGAGGTGCGACAGAACGAAGCCGGCGACGGTGGCGTAGCTGCGTTTCGGCTCGAGCGCGAGGCCGAGCGTGTCGGCCATCTCGTCGACCGGCATGGAGCCCGCGAGCAGCCACGAGCCGTTGGCGCGCTGCACGGCGTTGGGGTCCTCGCCCTCGGACTTGAAGGCGCCGACGATGGCCTCCAGCACGTCGGCCGGC
>JBFXEP010000260.1:0-5173 GCA_050179995.1 Hyphomicrobium sp. | reverse complement strand
TTCCTTACCTTGGGGATGGTACTGGAGACGTGAGCATGCGGCGCCCAGCGAGGCAGCGCGAGGCGATTGTTGCGGTCGGTCTGCTATTATCCGTGTTGGGATCGTTTGCTGCCGGCGCCGCTGAGACGAAGCTGATCAGCAGGTGCGGAGCCCCCGAGCAGGGGGCGGGAGCCGCTCCGCCCACCCTCACCTGCGATCTGCGCGCCAGCGGTTTTGCCGCCTTCGAGGGCGTCAAGGCCAAGCTCAAGGGCGGATCGGCCGATCTCGAATCGAGGTTCGAGGCGTTCGACGTGGCGACCAAGGGCGCCACTACCGCCTATCTCATTCAGGTGATGCCCAACGCCCGACGCGCCACGCTGACACAGATGGGTGACGCGGTCGTGACCTTCGCCGATGCCCGCGGCAAGCGCCGCTTCACCGCCTACACGTTCGCCAACGACCTGACCCTGATCTCGGATTCGGGAGCCTCAAAGAACGAGTTCGCGCGCCAGATCATCGCCATCAAGCCGGCGAGCGCCACCGTGCAGCTCTACAAGTCGGCGCTGGCCGCCGTCGAGGCGCTGACCCGGGAGAGCGGCGACCGCAAGGCCCTCGTCATCCTGGGCGACGGCACGGCCGACGACACCAGCTACGGCCACGACCAGGTGGTGAAGGCGGCCAAGGATGCGGGCGTCACCATCCACGTGCTCGGTTACTACGACGACCGCGGTGAGCGCCCCAACTTCCAGAAGCTGTCGCGCCTTGCCGAGGATACCGGCGGCTTCGCGGCCGAGGTCAAGCAGGGCCCGGGCAAGGACAGGGATTTCTCCGCCGACGTGGTCAACAGCCGCTTCGTCGGCGAGGTTCTGGAGAACGGCGGCACGCTCGAGGTGGGTCTCAAGGGACCGGCAGGCGACCAGACCGTCGTCCTCTCGGCCGAGCTTGCCGACGACAAGACCCTCGCGGCCGAGGAGAAGGTGACCATCCCGGCCGCGCCCGCTCCGAGCTTCGAGCCCCCGCTCCCGCGCACCGGGGAGCCGCCCCCGCCTGAGCGCTCGGATGTCATGGATTGGCTCGCCGACAACTCATGGCTCGTGGTCGTGCTCGGCGCGCTGCTCGGCGGCGGCATCATCGCCTTCGTCACCTACTACGGACGCGCCACGCCCGCTTCGGAGGAGCCCGCTGCCGGCCCCGAGCTCGAGCCGGATGAGGTCACCGGCCCGGCCGACAGCGGCGAGGAGGGCGAGCTCCTGCGCGATGCCGACGGCCGCCCGGTCGTCTACGGCTGGCTCGAGATGCTGGACGGTGGGGGCACGCGCCATCCCCTCCGCACCACCAACGTGCGCGTCGGCCGGCATCGCGACAACGACATCTGCCTGCAGAACGACTCCATCTCGCGCCGCCACGCCGTGCTGCACTACAACGCCGAATCCCGCCGCTTCGTCATCACCGATCTCGGCGGCGGCAACGGCGTGGTGGTGAACAAGACCAAGTACAAGTCGCGCGAGCTCAACGACGGCGACACGGTGGAGCTGGGCGAGGTCCGCTTGCGCTTCCGTGCCGAGCAGGAGTTTCTCGTCTGACGAAGATCGTGACGCACCAAACGGCGAGCCCCATGGGCCGGCGGCAAATCGGGTGATCAAGGAGACCTGGCGATGAGCAACGACCCGCGGTACCCGGACGACGACGACACCAGCGACGACGGCAACAAGAAGACCCGCCTCATCATGCGGCCCGACGTGGCCGAGGGCGGCGCGACCTCGGCCGAGTTCCCGGCCGGACCCAACGTGGTCCCGCGCGGCGGCGCCGTGATCGGCACCACGCGCCTCGTCGGCACCATAGCCAACCCGTCGTCCGCGACGCCCACAGCGGGCTATCCCCCTGGAGCACCGACCGTGAAGATGCAACCGCCGGCCAGCAAGACCCAGTACGTGCGCGAGGGCACCGTCGATACCGAGCCCGTCGCCGGCTGGATCGTCATCGTCAAGGGCCCGGGACGCGGCGGCTTCCGCCCCGTCTTCGTCGGCATGAACTCGGTCGGCCGCGCCCCGAGCCAGCGCGTGTGCCTCGACTTCGGCGACGAGAGCATCTCGCGCGAGGAGCACGCCTTCATCACCTACGACGACGAGCAGCGCACGTTCTACCTGCAGCACGGCGGCAAATCGAACCTGGTCCGCCTCGCCGGCAAGCCGGTGCTGCAGCCGACCGAGCTGAAGCAAGGAGACCAGTTCCGCATCGGCAACACGACGTTCCGCTTCTTCGCCTGCTGCGGGCCCGACTTCAACTGGACGGACGAGGTCGCGGACGCATGACATGGCGCGTGGCAGGCGCAGCCCGAGCCACGACCGGCACGCGAGCCAATCAAGAAGACGCCTTCGAGATCTGGCCGTCCGGAGCCCAGGCCGCAACTGAAAGCGGCGAGGGATTGCTCGCAGTCATCGCAGATGGGATGGGCGGCCACGCCGGCGGCGAGATCGCGGGCGACCTCGCGTGCAAGACGTTCGTCAAGGCGTTCACCTCCTCGCACGCGAGCACGGGCGAGCGCCTTCGCGCCGCGCTCGATGCCGGCAACGAGGCCATCGCTGCCCGCGTTGCCTCGAACGCCAACCTGCGCGGCATGGGCTGCACGCTGATCGGCGCCTGGGTCGATTCCGCGGGCCTGCATTGGGTGAGCGTCGGAGATTCGCTCCTCCTCGTCTTCCGCGCCCCCGACGTGCTCCACGTCAACGCCGACCATTCGCTCGGCGCTTTTCTCGACGAGCAGGTGCGCCAGAGCAAGATTTCCGCGGCCGAGGCCGAGAACAACCCCTACCGCAACGCGCTGCGCTCCGCCTTGACCGGCAAGACCATCGAGATCCTCGACCTGCAGGGCGACCCCTATCCGCTGGTTGACGGCGACTGGCTGATCCTCGCCAGCGACGGCATCGCCACCCTCGAGGGCGACGAGATCGGCGACATCGTCTACGCCAACCGCGGGGGCTCGCCGGAGCGCATGGCGGAGGCGCTGATCGGCGCCGTCGTGGCCAAGCGGGAGCCCGATCAGGACAACACGACCGTGCTCGTGCTCAAGGTCGAGGCGGACACGCGCCGCATTGCGCCGGACGAGGCGCCGACCCGGCTTCTGAGGGCCGAGCCCGAGCCGGTGACGGCCGCCTTCGTCGAGGACGAGGGCGTGGAGACGACGCAGCGCATCGTGCATCCGCCCGCCTACCGGACGTTCTTCGAGCGCCACCGCACCACCGCCGCCTTCCTGGCCGGCATGGGCCTCATGTTCCTCGTCGGCTGGATGCTCCGCGCCGCGCTGGGTTAGGCCCATCGCGGCCAGAGCCTGCCCCTCACCCAACCCTCTCCGCGAGAGGGGACAACTTCTCCCTCTCCCCGTCGCCTTCGATGGGGAGAGGGTTGGGGTGAGGGGCAGCTACCAGCAGACGGTGAGGGGCAAGCCGTTCCTGGGGGCAACCATAGTGGGTTGCTCGGCCGAGAGGGGACTTTGGGTGCGCTGCTGTGCTCCGACCCAAATTTGACTTTCTCCCTCGGTCCGGCGCTGCTAAGGAATTATGCAAATTGATAACTAGGTTGGGTCGAGCGCATTAACACCGTTCTCGTCATCGCACGCCTTGATACGTCATGGTCGACGCTCGTCCGGCTCCTGTCCGAACGGCAAGGGTACCGCGTGCTCACCGCGTCAAGCGAGGCCGATGCTCTGCAGCTCGTACATGACGTTCACATCGATCTTGCCATCGCAGAAGAAGGGCTTTCGGAATTTGACGGGTGCGCGTTTCTGGCGGGTCTGCGGTTGTCCCATCCGGATGTGATGCGCGTCCTTGTCCTCGCAAGGACTTCAAAGCTTTCGGCTCGCGCTCTGCGTGAGGCCGCGGTCTACCAGTATCTTCGCAAGCCGCTTGATCCCGAGCAGGCCGCTTTGCTGGTCGCGCGCGGACTTGAGACGCGTGAGCTTGCGAGGCGTCACCGTCTCATTTCGCGCGAGTTCAAGATGACGGACGACGGACCGGCTCTGTCCGTTCCGACGGACTTGCGTTTCCTGCAGCAGAGCCAGCGCTTCGAGAAGCTCGTCTATGTGAGCGAGAAAATGTCGGCGCTCTGCGATCTCGCAAAGACCGCCGCCCGGACCGAGCTTCCCGTTCTCATTCAGGGCGAGACCGGGACCGGCAAGGAGCTCTTGGCGCGCGCCATCCACTACAATTCGTCGCGCAAGACCAGCCCTCTCCTCGTGCAGAACTGTGGCGGCATGAACGACGAGCTCTTGCAGTCGGAGCTTTTCGGCCATCGGCGCGGCGCCTTCACGGGTGCAGTTTCGGACCGGCTTGGGTTGTTTCGCGCCGCCGACGCGGGCACGGTGTTTCTCGACGAGATCTCGGACGTCTCGCCGTCGTTCCAGGTGAGTCTTCTGCGCTTCCTGCAGGAGGGTGAGGTGAAGCCGCTCGGCGCGGATCAGACGACGCAATCGAACGTCCGCATCATCGCCGCCTCGAACCGTCCGCTGTCCCAGCTCGTGACGCGCGGGGAGTTCCGGCGCGATCTCTATTACCGGCTCAAGGGTTTCGAGTTCGAGGTGCCGCCATTGCGCGATCGCACGGAGGATATCGCGGCCCTTGCGGAGTTCTTCGCGGCCAAGCACAGCGAGGCAACGGGGCGCAAGATCCTGGGCTTGTCTGCGAGCCTCATCGAGAAGCTGTCACACTACGATTTTCCCGGTAATATCCGGGAGCTTGAGAACGAGATCCGCCGTCTCGTGGTGCTGACAGGAGACGGAGAGTACCTGACGACACGCCATCTCTCGCCGGCGGTCCAGGCGGCCACGAAGCGCCAGCCCGCCGAGCGCGGCAACGGCTTTACGCCGACCGGCGGGACGCTCAAGGATCAAGTCGAGAGCCTCGAACGCCATCTGGTCGAGAGAACGCTCGCCCGGCACAGGTGGAACCAAAGCAAGGCGGCCGATGAGCTCGGCCTTTCGCGCGTCGGGCTTGCCAACAAGATCCGCCGCTATGGCCTCAACCAGGAGGAGCCTCGTGACCGGCGATGACAAGCACGACGAGCCCGCGTGGGATGCGTCCGTCGTTGCCTTCCCATTCTCCCGCGTAAGGCCGTCGCAAAGCGCTGTTGCGCAGTCGGGCGAGGTCTTCGGCGCATTCGCGAAGACGTTCGGCATGCCGCGCGAGCAGACGACGGGGCA
>JBFXEP010000259.1:0-5179 GCA_050179995.1 Hyphomicrobium sp. | reverse complement strand
GAACCCCTCTACACGGAATATCCTATCGGGCATTTTGCTCGCAGCTTTACGCTGCCGTGGCAGGTAGACCAGCAGAACATCACCGCGCATCTCGAAGACGGTGTGCTGACGCTGACACTGAACAAGAGACCCGAATCCAAACCGCGACGTATCGCAATTCAGTAGTGGCCACAACGGGCATTGAAGGCGGCGTAATCTCAGCCGCCTTCGTTGCGCAATTGGTGTCGCCACAGGCACGTCAATTTATTGAAGACAATCGGAGACGGACGAGAACTATTGCTTGTTCCTTGTATCCCAGCCTATCCGAAACACACCCTTTTCTACTCCCCGTCACCCCCACTCGATCGTCCCCGGCGGATTCGAGGTCACGTCGTAGACGACGCGGTTGATGCCGCGCACCTTGTAGACGATGCGGGTGCCGATGCGGCCGAGGAGCTCCATCGGAAATGGAAGAAATCGGCGGTCAGCCGCCGATCGATCCGGCAGCCGTAGCTAACGGGCGCCCTAGCCGCGGCCGGCAGCTTGATGGTGATACCCTATCTCAAAACATCGTCAGCGCGCGCGACACAGAGCCCGGTGTGATAACCAGCGGCCGATCAGTTTCAGCCATGGCGCCGAATGAAAGGCGCTCATCAGTAAATACATCGAGACCATACCGGTCAGTTGCGATGCATCATGCGTGGCCGCGCAAAGCATGTCCGGCATGTCGCGACCATGGGTCCCCGTCAGCAGCGCCATGATGGCGAAGGTCGGCGCGGCCGCGAGGCCGAGCCAGCCGGCTGCGCCGGACGCCGCCGCGAGACTGCGGCGCCCGGTTTCGTTTCCTGCGGCCCTCATCACGTCCCCTGCTCGTAGCTGTCGTGGTGACGCCACCAGACGCCCTGTTCGTTGCGTCCCTTGGGGGCGCGATCGAGCCACTGATACGTGCCCCAGAGCCCGTCCAGCCCCCGCGCATAGGTCGAGTAGCTGTGATAAACGGCGCCGTCTTCGAGCACGAAGGCGCTGAGGCCCGGCCGCTCGCGCACATAGGCCATCGGCGCGGCGCCCGCCCTCGCCGCGTTCTCGATGACGGCCGGCGGAAAGCTTGTCCCGGTCATGGCGTGGCCGCCGCGACGGTAGTTATAGTCGTCGCCGCCCCCGCCCTGCTGCTCCTCGGTGATCGAGACGTTGAAGTCGTAATTGAAATCGCCGCGCTGCGATGACGCCCAGGGGAAGCTCCAGCCCATCCGTCGCTTGAACGCCTGCAGCCTGGGAAGCGGTGCGCGCGAGGCGGCCCAAAGCATCACGTCGTGGTTCGCGAGATGCACGGCGATGCCGTTGAAGCCGTCGGCGATCGACGAGCAGGAAATGCAGCCCGCCTTGTAGTCCGGCCCGAACATGAAGTGATAGACGAGGAGCTGCGAGCGCCCACGGAAGAGATCCGCGAGCGACGCCTTCCCGTCGTCGGTGTCGAAGCTGTAGTCCTTTTCCACACGGACCCAGGGCAGGTCCTGGCGCCGCTGCGCGAGCTCGTCGCTCTGCCGCGTCAGCGCCTTTTCCGCATCGAGCAGCTCGAGCCGCGCCGCGAGCCACTGTTCACGCGTTCCGGTCTTATGCGTCGTCATCGTCTTTCTCCCTTGTCTGTGCCGATGTGGATTAGACTAGGAGCGGGCTTGCGCTGCCCGGGAGTGACAAGTGTGACGGGATTCCGATGGACTCGCTGATCGCAGCCGCGGCCCGGGCGCTTTCGAGGGGCGATCCTCTGGGGGCACTGAACAGAGTGGCGCTCCGCGACGATGCGCCGGCGCTGGCACTTCGCGGCATCGCCATGGCCCAGATCGGCGATCTCGCCCGCGCGAAAGCGCTGTTGCGCCAAGCGGCGCGCGCCTTCGGTCCGAGAGAGGCCGTGGCGCGTGCGCGATGCGTCGTCGCCGAGGCCGAAATCGCGCTCGCGTCGCGTGACCTCGCCTGGCCCGGTAAGGCGATCGCCGCCGCCGCGGCGACCCTCGAAGCGCAGGGCGACCGGACGAACGCCGCCCATGCGCGCACCCTCGAGGCCCGGGGCCTGCTCCTGATCGGGCGCCTCGATGAGGCCGAGCAGAAGCTGGCCGAGATCGATCTTTCCGCGCTGACGCCCGCCTTGCGGGCCATATGCGAACTCACCCTCGCCGGGATCTCCATGCGGCGTGTCCGCGCCGAGGCCGCACGGGCAGCGCTCGCCCGCGCCGAGGAAGCTGCGCGCTGGGCGCGCATTCCGGCGCTCGCCGCGGAGGTCGAACAGGCGCTCGCCGTCCTCGACAGGCCGGCGGCGCAGATGATCGCGCGCGGCGCGAAGCGCCCGCTCCGGCTCGAAGAGGTCGAGACGCTGCTCGCGTCGAACGCGCTTATCATCGACGCCTGCCGCAATCTCGTGCGCAAACAAAACATACTCATGCCGCTCGCCGGACGTCCGGTGCTGTTCGCGCTGGCGCGCACGCTGGGCGAGGCCTGGCCCGGAGACGTGTCGCGGGACCTGCTGCTTGCGCGCGCGTTCGGCGCAAAGCACGCCGACGACTCCCATCGCGCGCGATTGCGGGTCGAGATCGGGCGGCTCCGCAAGCTGCTCCGGGCCGTTGCCCGCGTGACGGCGACGAAACGGGGTTTCTCGCTGTCGCCGCGCGGCGCCCAGGAGGTCGTCCTGCTGGCCTGGCCGGGGGACGAGCGGCACGCGGCCGTGCTCGCCCTTCTCGCCGATGGCGAATCATGGTCGGGCTCGGCGCTGGCGCTTGCCCTCGGCGCGAGCCAGCGCACGGTGCAGCGCGCCCTCAAGGCGCTTGCGGCGGCGGGCAAAGTGCAATCCTACGGCCGCGGACGGGCGCGGCGCTGGGGGACGCCACCCTTGCCCGGATTCGCGACGACCTTGTTACTCCCGGCCCCGCTCCCGGGCGGCTAGGATCGAGGAATGAAAACATCGAAAGCAGACATCATCCGCGAATACGGACCCTTCCCCGAGGTCGAGGCGGTTCACGGCGTCTCGTTCGACGGGAAAAATGTCTGGTTCGCGTCCGGCGACCGGCTGAACAGCTTCGACCCGGAGAGCGGCAAGACGCTGCGCGCGCTCGACATCGCGGGGGATGCAGGCACCGCGTTCGACGGCAAGCACCTGTTCCAGATCGCCGAGCGCCGCATCCACAGGATCGATCCGAAGACCGGACGGCGGCTCGCCTCGATTCCGGCGCCCGGCGACGGCGGCGACTCAGGCCTCGCCTGGGCCGAGGGCTCGCTCTGGGTGGGCCAGTATCGGGAGCGGAAGATCCACCAGATCGATCCGGAGACCGGCGCGATCCTTCGCACCCTCAGCGCCGACCGCTTCGTCACCGGCATCACCTGGGTCGATGGCGAGATGTGGCACGGCACCTGGGAAGGCGACGAGAGCGACCTGAGGCGCATCGATCCGAAAACGGGCGAGGTGCTGGAGCGGATCGAGATGCCGCAGGGCGTCGGCGTATCGGGGCTCGAATCCGATGGTCGCGATCGGTTCTTTTGCGGCGGCGGAAACAGCGGCAAGGTGAGAGCCGTCCGGCGGCCGAAGCGAGGCTGAGTGGGGGCAGCGGGTCCTCAACTCGAAACGGCCCTTATCGGCGCGGCAGACCTGGGGTCACTCCCAGTCAAATGTTTGGCACCAAATTGAGTATCTGATTCCTAGACGCTCGGAATTATCCGAACGTTCTTAGCGCCACAGCGCCGACACTTCGGCCGCGCCGTTTCTTCGTTCCAGCCGAGATCGCAATGGCCGGCGCATTGGTCAGCGTCGCCCCTGACGGTCGGCTGCGTGTCGAGCGGGGTCATGTCCGCCCCTTCGCCGGTCGAGCCGGCATGATCTCGGGCCGTTCCTCCTTCCAGCTCAGCTCGACTACCGTCGTGGCGATCGCAACGGCGGCGAACGCGGCTGCGCCGATCGTTCTCGTCAGAGGCGTAATCGCCTCTGAGGTTGAGTCTACGCCAATCCCCGCAGCGCGAGATACAGGCCGAGCAGCAATAAGCCGGCGAAGAAAACAGTGCGAAATGTAGCCGGAGCGATGCGCTTTCGCAGCACTTGGCCGATTTGCATGCCTCCGAGCGCCGGGACGAGCGCCAGCACAGAGAGGCCGATCGATTGCGTCTGCCAAGCCTCCATGCGCAACAGCCCTAGCGCCAGCGCAACCGTCGATACGGTGAACGAAAGTCCCAACGCTTGAATCAAATCGTCCTTCTCGAGGCCGATGGCCTGAAGATAGGGCACGGCCGGAATGACAAACACGCCTGTTGCACCAGTAACGAGACCGGTGGTCATGCCAATTCCTCATGCTCGATGGCTGCTAACCCATCTACGCGCTCATGCCGCGACAGCGAACGGCCCCTCGGGACGAAATGGGTGCTCGCCGAGGGCCCCACTTATCGGCTGGATCGATGACCTTCTTGCCGTGGAGGATCGCAAAACCATGAGATTCTGGAGATTCGAGGCAACACGCCGGCGGAAACATCCGACGACACAGACCGCTGACGTGACGTGGAGTCCAGAAATCTGCTACCGTTTATTCGACATCGGTAAGAGTTCCATTGCCGTCGCTTACCTGATGAGCATGACGCTACGCTAGGCCGAATGCCGTCAGCGTTCATGCCGAAGGCCAGCGGCCTCAAGCGCGTTCGCATGGAGGTGAAGCGATACGATCTAGCGCCTTACCGTCCGTCGCCTCCTTCCGACGTAGCCCCCTGCCGCCAAGGGAGACATCGGCGACGATGGTCACCGCTTCAAGCCGGGCGGAATAGTCGCGTCACGGTCGGCTCACCACCGATCGTGATAAGCTCGTAGTCGCTGCGAGACGGACGCCGTCCGATGCGCGCCCGCACCTGCGTAACCGCCAACTCAAATCCAGCGGGGTCGAGCCAAGCAGTGGCCTCGCCCTTCTTCACCGGCATCACCGGGTAGCGACCTCGAGCGCCGGTTGTGCCGGTCAACACAACCTGTATTTGGGGCACATCTCCGGCGGCGGGCTCGGGCCGAGGCAAGGACGCCTGCCAACGGAGGAAATTCTGAGGGTCTATACGATCCTCAGCGCTCGGTTCATCTGCCTCTTCGTCCAGCCAATCGTCGAATTCTTCCCGCCGCGCCGTAGCAGCTTCACGTGTCCGCGCCAGACCTGGGGCACGACAGAAGGCGACGAATGGATCGTGCGTCCCC
>JBFXEP010000258.1:0-5183 GCA_050179995.1 Hyphomicrobium sp. | reverse complement strand
AGCCAAGACAAGCCAAGGGCCAGGAAAATCGCGCAGCCCGATGCCTTCGCATCGGGCAAGCGGTTTGACGCCGCCATTGGCTTGTCTCGGCTCACCCCGGAGGGGCGCGGTCTTTTCGCACCGCCGGGTCATGCCGGAGGCATGCTTCCAGCATGACGCGAAAGCTTGCAAACCATGGAGGTTTGCTGCGGTCCGGCTCCTGCCGGCAGCACGAAAATCCTCGCGTCAATGCCCATCCAATAATGAGTTCACAGCCTAGGGCTCACGCACAAAAACAGCCGGCGAGCGGGCGCGCCGGCTGAGGTTTGAAGTGGCCCGGCTTGGCGCCGGATCTTTCTTGCGGTCTTGAGGCCGCTCAGAGCGAGCCCGACCAGTCGTCGAGCTCCTTCTTCACCTGATCGCGGGCGTATCCATAGCGCTCCTGGATCTTGCCCTCGAGCTGGTCGCGCCGGCCGTTGATGGCGGCGAGATCATCGTCGGTGAGCTTGCCCCACTTCTCCTTCACCTTGCCGGAGAACTGCTTCCAGTTGCCTTCGATGCGATCCCAGTTCATGTGCAACTCCTTCAGCGTTGAGGGGGTAATGCAGACAGCAGGCCACGCTGCGCGCTCCGATGCTTTGCGGGCGCGTTTCATGGACTGAAGCGTGGAGAGACCGGGCGGCCGGCGGGCTGCCCACTTACGGGTTGCTAAGCTCGGCGAATGACCCCGAGTACGAGCGCGATGACGAGGAACGCGACCGCTACCCAGAACAGAAGCCTCGCGCCTTCCATTGCCGTACCGGCAACTCCGCCGAAGCCTAGAAACGCCGCGACAAGGGCGATGACGAGAAACACCACGGCCCAGTGCAGCAGATTGCCCATCGAATTGAACTCCGAGCATTTCGACAGTTTCTAGACGGCCGAATAACGCCCGGAAGGTGAGTTGGTTCCCGTTCTATTGAACACGGTTGAGAGGCCGCCTCGCCGGGCAGCAACATCGGCGCGGGGGAATCCGGTTGGAAGCGGGTCAGCCCGCAGGGCCGATCGGGAAGCGGCGCGTCCATGCGGCCCCGCTCGTGTCGCGCGCCGTGATCGACATCTCGGCAGCGCCGTTGGTCACGTAGTCGAACTCGACCGCCGGGTTCTGGGCGAGCGTGATCGAGCCCGTCATCTCGAACACGAGGGCCTCGCCCTGGCGGGCTTCGATCTTGTCCACCATCAGGAGCGGGATGTAGAGCAGGCTGATCGGATCGAGCACCATGCCGGTGTGGTTGGGATGGCTCAGCCCATAGCGCGCCCGCGCCACCTGATGCGATCCGTTCGGCGTCTCGCCGACGGCCGCGAAATCCATCTTCCCCATGCTGGCTGCGATCTCGGCCGGATCGCCCACCGGCGGCGCCGAGCACGACGCCTGTCCGCCGGCGAACTTGACGAGCTGCTCGGCCATGTAGAGCGCGCCGTCGTCCGTCTCGACGATAACGCGCACGTCCGACTGCTGGTCGAGGCGGATGCGGGTGGCGATGTGCGCCTTCGCGCGGCGCTCGCCCATGCGGAACACCGCCGCCACCGGCGACGGGTTCATGTCGACCACGAACGACACGGAGCGGATGGTGCGGCCGTTGCCGAGCGTGATGTCGGCCTCCATGGGCACGCTGCGCACGTCGTCGGGACGGTAGGGTGCGGTGAGCTTGACGATGCCGCGGCCGTCGGCGATGGCGCGCCCGCCGAAGGCTTCGGCGTGGATGCCGGGCCAGGTGTCGCTGGCGGACGCCGGGAGCGGCGCGGCCGCGACCAGGAGGACGCCCGCGAGGGCGAGGAGGACGGGGCGACGGACCATGGGGAGTTTCCCTTCTCGAGACCCGCAAAGACGCGCGAAGCAGCGTTTTGCGGGACTTTCTCCCCACGGGTTTAGGAAGTCAATTGGCTGACAGAAGTGCGTTCGTTATCTTCCACGTTATGGCCGGGTCATCTCGAAGCCACGCACGCTTCAATCCGCAGCCCAAGCCTAAGGCCCCTTCGCAGCGCGGAAGCCGGCCTTCGCTGCCTCGGCCTCGCTGCAGAACCAGGCCTCGCCCTTGGCGGGCTCGACCCTGACCTTGGCGTACCAGGGGCTCCAGGGCACGTGATAGATGTGCCCGTTCTCGGTCACGTTGCCCTTGATGGCACAGCCCTCGGGCGCGCCGTCCTCGGCTGCTGCCCAGCGGCGCGCGCGGAACTCCCAGGCGGGCTCCGCCTCGCCTTTCCAGATGCCGGCCTTGGCCTTGCGCGCTTGCGCTTCGACGGCCTCGTAGCGCGTCGAGTATTTGACGAACGCCCAGGCATATCCGCTCCGCACCATCTCGGCATTGATGTCGCGCCCGTCGGCCGAGCACCATCCGAGCACGCGGCCGTATTTGTCGTATCCGGCGGCCTCGCACTCGACGCGTCGGCCGCCCGTCAGCCAGCGCAGCTGCTCGGATGCGGCGCGCCCGCATTTCCACGTGCCGAACCAGCCGCCGCCGCAGGTCTGATCGGCCTCGGGCGCGTCGATGCCCTCGAGGCGGACGCGCTGGCCCTTGATCTCGAGCGTATCGCCGTCGACGACGGTCGCGCGCCCGGCGATAATTGTGGAGGGGTCGGCGGCAGCCAGGGCGCGATCGGCCGGGTGCCAGGCGAGGGGAGCCGCCACGGCCAGCGCAAGCGCAACCGGCCAGGACGCGACGCGATGCGAGACTGCACTCATAGATTGCGGTATGGGCGAGTCGCATGTCCAAAACCAGACCTCGCCGTGACCGCATTTTGATTCCAGATTACTGATTCGTAACGAGGAAATACAACCATCCGTCGCTCGGCGCGCCGCTTCCGGAGGTTGTAGGTGAGCCGCCGCGCGGGTGCTTTGGATGGGGTGTGACCGCCGCTCGACATGCGTGGAAAATCGCTTGGCCCGTAATCCAGGGCGGGCCCCGACCTGACACAATTGACGGCTACGAGCTTAATCGCCGGTCGCGCCGTAGCGATGCGTCGCCCGCGTGGCCGGCCGTAAGGCCAGGAGCCCGATGACCAGCAGAACACCGCCACCGCGGCGCCCGCCCGGGACAGACAGCTATCGCCCGTCCGAGGATCGGACCGGGCCGCCGTCGCAGAGGCCGGTCCAACAGCCGCCGTACGGTGGGCCGCCACGGCAAGGCCAACCGCCGCCGCCGGGCTATCCGAGGCAGGGTCCCCCGGGCCCGGGCTATCCGGGCCCGCCCTATTCCAGCCCCGGCCGTCCCCCTCTATCGCCCCCGCCGGCCCGCCGCCGCGACCCGGGCTATCGCGCCGAGCCTCGCCGCTCGGGCGTCGGTGCGGCGTTTCTCTACGGCGCCCTGGGGCTCGTCGCCATGGTTCTGGGCGCCATCGCCTTCGCGCTTTTTGCGCTCCCGGCCGACTTCGTGCGCGAGCGCGCCATCGCCGCCGTGAAGGCGAAGACCGGACGCGATCTCGTCATCGCCGGCCCCGCCTCGTTCACGCTCACACCCTCGCTCGGCGTCACCTTGGCCGATGTCTCGCTCTCGGGCGCCCCCGGGGCGGCGGATGCCAAGCCACTCGTCACCATGAGGTCGCTCGACCTCAGCATCGACCCTTGGCCGCTGCTGAGCGGCGAGGTCCGCGTCAGGTCGCTCGTGCTGCGCGATCCGGTGCTCAACCTCGACATCGACTCGAGCGGCCGCCGCTCGTGGGAGTTCGCGGCGATCCCCGACGGCAGGATTAGGTTCGCCCAGGCGGGTGCCCCTTCCGATGCACCGCTCACCGATGCACCGCTCACCGACGCGGCGCCGGGCGCATCCGTCGACAACCGCGAGGCGCTGCTCCGCGTCTCCGACGTGAAGCTCGACGACGTGCGCATCGAGAACGGCACGCTCGCCTATCGCAACGCGCTGACTGGGGCATCCGCCGATGCCTCCGCCATCGCCGTCAAGCTGGCGCTCACCGGCCTCGGCGATCCGCTCGCCGCCGACGGCAGCTTTGCCTGGAACGGCAAGACCGTGCGCTTCGACGCCGCGCTGACATCGCTCGCCGACGTGGTGGAGACACGCCCGGCCAAGGTCAAGGCGAGCTTCTCCGCGGACGTGATCGACGCCACCTTCGACGGCTCCGCGCGCCTGCGCGATGGGCTGGCGACGGAAGGCATCCTCGACGCCAGGTCGCCGTCGGCGCGCGACCTCGCCCTTTGGCTCGGCAGCACGCTGCCGCCCTCCGCAGGCTTCGGCCCGCTCGCCGCCAAGGGCCTCCTGCGCACGGTGCCCGATCATGTCACCTTCACCACCGCCGAGATCAAGCTCGACGCCACGACGGCGCACGGCGAGATCGCCCTCGACACTGAGGGCGCGCGCCCGCTCGTCAATGCCGACCTCAAGCTCTCCACGCTCGATCTCAATCTCTATTCGTCGCATGGGGCCGGCGCGCCTGCGGAGGCGCCCGTCCCGGCGGAGCCGGGCAATGCAAAGACCGAGGCGGAGCCCGGCAAGGCGTCCGCGGCGGAGCCCGGCAAGCCTCAGTCGATCGAGGATCTGCTGGAGCCGCCGCCGGGGCCACAGGTCAAGGGCTATACCAAGCGCGAAGGCTGGAGCGAGGATCCGTTCAACCTCGAGCCGCTCGGCGCCTTCGACGCCAACGCCAAGCTGGCGGTGGACAAGCTCACCATCGGCCCGGTCGCTCTCGATCAATCGCAGCTCGCGGTCGCGCTTAAGAACCGCGTCATGACCACGAGCTTCGAGGACGTGCGTCTCTACGAAGGGAGCGGCAAGGGCACGGTCACCGTCGACGCCACGGCCGGAACCAAGGCGAATCTGACCGCCGACCTCGTGCTCGAGGGGATTTCCGGCCAGCCGCTGCTGTCCGATGTGGCCGACATCGACCAGCTGACCGGCAAGGGCCGCCTCACGTTCAACCTCAACGGCAGCGGGGCGAGCCAGCGCGAGATCGTCGAGACGCTGGCCGGCAAGGCCGAGCTCGCCTTCGCCGACGGCGCCATCATCGGCGTCAACATCCCGGAGATGATGCGCAACCTGTCCAAGGGCAACTTCGGCGGTCTCGACGCGGCGCCGGCCGACAAGACCGACTTCAGCCAGATGACGTCGACCTGGACCTTGAAATCCGGCGTCGCCGAGAACCAGGACCTGGTGCTGGTGAGCCCGCTGTTGCGCGTCACGGGCTCGGGGCGCGTCGAGCTGCCCGCGCGCGAG
>JBFXEP010000257.1:0-5196 GCA_050179995.1 Hyphomicrobium sp. | reverse complement strand
GCGGGCGCTGGGGCGGTGCGTGCACGGCCGCCGCCTTCCTCGGCCGCTTCATCAAGAAGGACGTGCCCTGGGCGCATCTCGACATCGCCGGCACCGCCATGGACGCGCCGCGCAGCGAGACCAACACGAGCTGGGGCTCGGGCTGGGGCGTGCAGCTCCTCAATCGCTTCGTCGCCGACAACTTCGAGCGGGCGGAGAAGTAGGCCGCGGCAGCCGGCTTTGCGCGTCCGCGTTGAAGTCGGCTGGCTCGCCGACCTTACCTGTCCCAGACAAACGCCTCGAGTTAACACACCGGAAAGACGCAATCCCTTCTAGTTATTTTCCATAATATATATTATGCGAACGAAAGGGGCCGGTTGCCTGCCGGCCGCCCTGGGCTTCCCCGGCGAAGCAAACTAAGCTCCAAGCTCCGCATACGTCATCGCATCGCACGGACTGCGCCGTGATCCTCCGCGCCCCCATCCCGCTGGCCATCCTCATCGTGATCTCGGCGCACGCGCCTCAGGCGTGCGCCGACGGTGCCGTCGCCGTCGGCGACGATCCGAACAGCTTCGCATGGGGCATCGAGGTCGAGCACAGCGTGGCCCCCGACGTCGCCCGCACCAATGCGCTCGCGGGATGCAGACGGCGCCTCGAGGGGGTCAAGGTCGACCCCGACCTCTGCGCCATCGTGAGCGAGTTCCGCAACCAGTGCGTTGCCGCCTACATGACGTCGTCCGGCGCGGGCGAAGGCTGGGCCTTGGCCGACACCGTCGAGGAGGCGCGCACCGAGGCGCTCGCAGCGTGCCGGGAGAACGCAGGAGAAAACAGGACGGGCTGCAAGGAGTCCCTGGCTCTCTGCGACGTGACCTCGAGCGCCAAGCCGCGATCCGGCTCCGGCAACTAGCCCAGACCATGATCGCTTCGGACCCTAGTCGCTCCGATCGTCGCGCCGTCTACCAGGCGCGGCGTGAATCGGCAGCGCAGGGAAGGTCCCAAGCGTGAATCATCGGTCTGGTCAGAAGCCTACTCAGGGCAGCCCCTCCTCCGCCCCGCGCACGATGGCGGCGATGAGCGCCGCGTAGACCGCCGCCACGAAGCCCGTCAGCACATTGACGCTGATCATGACGCCAACAACGCGCGCCCACGCCTCGCTCATCACCGTGCGGAGCAGCGTCACGATGAAATCGTCGAAGGCCTGCTTGAGCTGGAAGAAGAGCTCGCTCACCTGGCTCACCGACGGCCGCGCCGGCAGCTCCCAGACCAGCTTCCAGCCGATCTCCCCGACACTCGTCGTGCCGAGCACGCCGTAGGCCGCGAGGGCCGCGACGCCGGCCGAGAACAGCAGCCCGAGCGGCGGCGCGAGCCGGAAGTAGCCCCAGCGCCAGGACTGCGCGCTGAGCGACACCGAGAGCGCCCTGAGCGCGCTCGATCCCGCATACATCGTCGCCGCGAACACGATCGCCACCCAGGTGAGCCGCGCGGTGTCGGTGCCGGCGAACGTGAACAGCGCCGCCAGCCCCGCCAGCACCGCCTTCATGGTCGCTTCCACGAAGCCCACCAGCGCCACCAAGATCAGCCGCGGCGAGCGGAGGCCCGCGAAATAGAACGGCAGCTCGAAGGCGAGCCGCTTCGTCTCGAGCCGGAGCCCGAGCAGGAACCCGAGCCCGGCCGTCACCGCGGCGAAGATGAAGGGATAGCTGAAGCCGAACCATGCCACGGCTGCGACCGCTGCGATCTCGGCAGCCATGATCAATCCGTTGAGCAGAACGCGGAACGCAGCCATGGCGGGAAGCACTCTCGGGCGGACGGGTGCCTCAAGATGTAACGGGCTTGCTCGTCACGGCAAACCGATTTCTCGTGGGGCAGCGGCGCGCTTGCCGCGCTCGGCGGCGGCGTCCTCGGCAGGTCAGCCTTTGGATTGCTGACCGATCCCAGCATTGACGATCGGCTGCGTGTCGCGCTCGCTGCACAGCACGACCATGAGGTTCGAGACCAACGCTGAGCGGCGCTCGCCATCCAGTTCGACGATGTTCTTCTGTGACAGCATGTCGAGGGCCATCTCCACCATGCCAACAGCACCTTCGACCAGCGTCTTGCGCGCCGCGACGACGGCTTGCGCTTGCTGGCGCCGAAGCATGGCCCCGGCGATCTCCGACGCGTAGGCGAGATGGGTGAAGCCGCATTCGTCGACCGTGATGCCAGCCACCTGCAGCCGGTTGATGAGCTCGTCGCGCAGCTCCGACTTGACCTGATCGCTGTTGCCGCGAAGTGTGACTTCCTGGTGCTCGAAGTCGTCATACGGATAGTGCGATCCGATGGCACGCACGGCGGCCTCGATCTGGACCTTGACGAACGCCTTGTAGTCCTCGACGTCGAACAGCGCTTGCGCCGTGTCGGTCACGCGCCATACGACCTGCGCTGCCATCTCGATTGGGTTGCCGCGCAGATCGTTGACCTTGATCATCTCGGAAATGATGTTGTTTGCGCGGGTGGAAAGCTTGACCTTGCTCATCCAGGGCCAGACCCAGCGCAGGCCAGTCCGCCGATCCGTGCCGGTGTAGTTGCCAAAGAGCAGAATCGCTGCGGCCTGGTTGGGCTGCAGCATGTAGAACCCCTTGGCGACAAAGAGGCAGGCGAGAGCGCCGACGATGGCGAGCCCCACAGCCTCCGAAAATGCCGACAAGATCGCAAACGCCAGGACGACCACCAGCACGGCAAGCATAACGTAGCCGCTCGATGTCTGAGCGACAGACTCCTGGCTCGGATTGAGTGACGTGGTCGGCTTCTCGTTCATGTTTGTTCCACGGCCTGCTCCCACAATGTATTCCACTGGTTTTCCAGGCGCCAGTCCGCGAAAACTTGCGTCGGCTCACGGCAGTTTATGAGACCGCGGCCTAATTCAGAACTCGCGCCCGCTCGCCCCCGCGCGGCCGCGGATCGTAGCGGCCCTGCTCGTCGAGGAGGGCGCGGTCGACCTCCTCCGCCGTGCCGGGAATGATGATGCCGCGGATGTCCTGGATGCGCTCGGACATGCTCTTGAGCGGCGGGACGATCCAGCTGTCGCTCGCGGCGTCATAGACCTTGAAGTGATGAACGGTCACGCTCATGCATATCTCCCGGCCGCCCGCTCAATCCAGGAGCGACGACACGGTCGCGTCCGGGCGGCATTGGGCATCGCCGATCCGCGCCAGCGTCGCATTGAACGGGAACGAGCGGCGGAAGGCGCGGAACTCGCCGCCCGTGTCGCCCGCGATCTGGATCTCGGTCGTGTCCTCGGCCGACCTCGGCGGCAAGAGGTACGCCTCGACCACGTAGGGCTCGGTGCCCTTGGCCAGCGCGAGGCTGCCCTTGAACACCGACGCGCCGCCCGGGTTCGCCGTCCCCGCGTCGAGCTTCAGCGCCGTGCCGCCGCAGCGATGCGCCTCGCCCACCACCTCGACACCGCACCAGCCCTTGGCGCAGCGCACGAGATCGAGCGTCAGCTTGCAGGGTTGGTCACCGCAATCCTCGGCCCGCGCCAGCTCGTACGAGCGGCCCTGCCACCGCCCGCCGAGATCGTCCGTCGCCGCCTGCGTCTCGCTCGGCGCGCCGCCCGCGGGCTCCGTGGCACGCGACGGCATCGCCGCAGCCAGAACACAAACCAGCGCCATGCTCACCACACTGCTGAAACGTTTCATTCCGGGCCGTACAATTGATCTCATGACTAGAAATTCCACCTCCGCACGATTGATCACGGCACCGATCAAGCGGGCCGCCCCAGGCAAATTTGTGTCGCGCTTGCTCCTCGTTGCCGCCATTTGCGCCTCGATCTCCCTCGCTCTCCCCACAGGGGTCGTCGCGCTGGCGCAAAGTTTCGGCGCCATCCCCCTGCCCTTCAACCTGCACGTGGTCGACGTGCGGCTCCCCGGCGTGTTCAAGCTGCACATGCTGGCGGGCGGCGCCGCGCTCCTCCTGATCCCGCTTGTCATCCTGCTCCGCGCCAGGCGCGCCTGGCACCGGCCGCTCGGCCGTATCGCGGTGGGCTTCGTCGTCGTCGCCGCCGTGACGTCGTTCCCGGTCGCCTACGAGAGCACGTCGCCCTTCGTCGCTCGCCTCGGTTTCGTGGCCCAGGGCAGCGTGTGGCTGGCCCTCGTCGCAGCCGGCATCGGCGCCATCCGCCGCAAGGAGCGTGCGCGCCACGCCACCCTCATGCTGGCCATGACCGCCGTCGCCTCGGGCGCCATTTGGGTCCGCCTCACGACCGCGATCGCCACCTCTTGGGATCTGCCCTTCGATCCCGTTTATTCCTGCGCCACCTGGCTCGGCTGGCTGATCCCCCTCGCCCTCGTGCTCGCCTTGTCCCCCGTCTCGATCCTCCCGCGCCCCGCGAAGCCCCGCATGGCCCTCGCCACCTGACGCACGCGCTCGCGCAATATCCCCCTCACGCCATGGCCGGGCTTGACCCGGCCATCCAGGGGCAGCATGCAATCCCGCTCATAGGTACGACGGAAAGCGGCGAGCCAGCCCCATGACCCCATCGCAAGACATCACGCGCCTGATCGAGATCATGGCCGCGCTGCGCACGCCGGTGACCGGCTGCCCGTGGGACCTCGAGCAGACCTTCGCCACCATCGCGCCCTACACCATCGAGGAAGCCTACGAGGTGGCCGACGCCATCGCGCGTGGCGATCTCGTCGACCTCAAGGACGAGCTCGGCGATCTCCTGCTGCAGGTCGCCTATCACGCGCGCATGGCCGAGGAAGAGGGCGCGTTCGCGTTCGGCGATGTCGTGGAAGCGATTACCGCCAAGATGATCCGCCGCCATCCGCATGTGTTCGGCGACGCCGAGCAGCGCGCCGCCGGCGCCGCACCCGGCTTCTGGGCCAAGATCAAAGCCGAGGAACGCGCCGCCAAGGCAGCGGCGCACGCGAAGTCCCCCTCTCCCCATGCTTCATGGGGAGAGGGTTGGGGTGAGGGGCAGAATCCTGGCGACGCCCAAACGCATGCCCCTCACGTCTCGGCGGAGCCGAGCTTCGTTCGGACCCCTCTCCCCGTCGGCAGACGGGGAGAGGGACTTCTCGCCGACGGCTCGCTTGCGCTGCCGGCCCGCACCCGCGCCGTCAAGTTGCAGGACAAAGCCGCCAGGGTGGGCTTCGACTGGCCGTCGCTTGCACCCGTCTTCGACAAGATGCGCGAGGAGCTGTCCGAGCTCGAGCATGTCGCGCTGCCGGCCGA
>JBFXEP010000256.1:0-5203 GCA_050179995.1 Hyphomicrobium sp. | reverse complement strand
GATTCACGCTTCAGGCTGATAGGGCCTGAAGCGATCATGGTCTTTTTTTTCAGACCGATGATTCACGCTTCAGGCTGATAGGGCCTGAAGCGATCATGGTCTTTTTTTTCAGACCGATGATTCACGCTTCAGGCTGATAGGGCCTGAAGCGATCATGGTCTTTTTTTCAGACCGATGATTCACGCTTCAGGCTGATAGGGCCTGAAGCGATCATGGTCTGGGACGCGACGCCTGCTCCAGGCGGGAGACGACGTCGAGGATCAGGGCCTTGCGGTCGAGGTTCAGGGCTGCCGTGTCGGCCTTGTCCGCGGCCACTCTTTCCCACAAGCTGGCCCAGGAGGCAAGGCGCGCGGGGCCGACCAGGCGGCTCGCGAGCGCCAGCTCCTCGGGCGTGCCCTGGGCGCGGGCCTGGGCCTCGATGAGGCGCGCAAGCGCCCCCATCAGGAGCTCGAAGAACAGCTCGTAGCGGGGCTCCGCGGCCGGGCTCGCGAGCTCGTCGCCGAGCGCGTGGACGGCCGTCCAATCGACCGCCGGCAGGGCGTTCAATATGGCGGAGATCCTGTCGTTCAAGGCGAGGCCCTTGGCGGCGTGAAGCGAGAGCAGGCGGCGCACGCTGCCCTCTGACAGGCGCGCAAGCCGCTCCCAATCGGACGGGAGCGGGGCGCCTTGCCCGACGTCATCGGTGCTCGCGGCGAAGGCCTGGGTGACGGCGCGGCGCAGGGGCTCGTCGGCGAGCGGGGCGAGGTCGAGCGTGCGCACGCGCGAGCGGATGGTGACGAGAAGACGGCCGGGCGCGGACGAGACGAGCAGGAACACCGTGCGCGGCGGCGGCTCCTCGAGCGACTTCAGGAGCGCGTTGGCGGCGGCGACGTTCAACTCATCGGCGCGATCGACAATGACGGCGCGCCAGGCGTCGCTCTCCGTGGTGCGGGCGAGAAATGACTTCAGGCGGCGCACCTCGTCGACGGGAATGCCCGAGGAGAAGCGCTTGTCCTTGAAGCTCCACGCCCGGCGCACGACGAGCAGCCCCGGATGGGAGAGCGCCAGCACCTGGCGCGCGGAGCGCGTCTCGGGCGCGACGTCGAGCGTTCCGGGCGTGCGCTCGGAGGGATCGGCGAGGACGTAGCGTGCGAAGCGATAGGCGAGCGTCGCCTTGCCGATGCCGTCGGCGCCGGTGATGAGCCAGCCGTGATGCATGCGGCCGGTGGCGAACATCGCCTCGAGCGCGCGCTCGGCGGCCTCGTGGCCATAGAGGTTCGGGGTTGCGCGCGGATGCGGGAAGCCCTCGAGGCGATCGGCCTCGGGCGTCTCCTCGATCTCCTGGATAGCGGGTGCGCGGGCCATCAGCTCGTCCCGGCGAGGAGGCGGGATGCGACGACGGTCCAGATGTCGTCGGCGATCAGCTCGGGGTCGCGCGTGCCGTCGAGGAGAACGCAGCGGCTGGGCTCGGCGCGCGCGATATCGAGAAAGCCCTGGCGCAGGCGGTCGTGGTAGTCGGCGTTGGCGGCATCGAAGCGGGAGAGCGCGCCTCGCGACTGCGTGCGGGCGAGGGCGTCGCCAGCCGGGATGTCGAGCACGAACGTCAGGTCGGGATAGTGGGGGGCGACGCTCTCGGCCTCGATGGCCTCGATCAGGTTCTGGGGCACGCCGGCGAGCATGCCCTGGTAGACGCGCGTCGAGTCGATGAAGCGGTCGCACACGACCCAGGTACCGTGCGCCAGCGCGGGCCGGATGACCTTGGCGACGTGCTCGGCGCGGGCGGCGGCGAAGAGCAGGAGCTCGGTCACGGGCTCGGGCTCGGCCTCGAGGACGAGGGCGCGGATGCTCTCGCCGAGCGGGGTGCCGCCGGGCTCGCGGGTGACGACGGTTGAAAGGCCGGCGCCACGCAGGCGTCCGGCGAGGAGCGCCACCTGCGTGGACTTGCCGGAACCTTCCCCGCCCTCGAAGGTGATGAACTTTCCGCGCGTCATGGCGCCGGAGACTAGTGGGGGTTCGGACGCGAGGGAAGCGGATTGGACGATGCCGTTCCCGCCGCGCCGAACAGGCTCATAACGCGCGTAGCCGGAGGGGGCCGGTTATTGTCGGGTTGCCGCTCCAAAGCGTACACTGCCATGAAGGAATGTGACTTCTCAGTTTGACCCCAGAGTGGAAATTGCCGCACTTCGCCAACCTATTGTCGGCGAGACAGTTTGCTTCGGCGGGCATGGAGCCAGCCGCCGAAGCCGGTGGTGGGCAGGGCGAGGATGATCAAAGCCCAGCCATACCAATGTGGCGCGAGGTCGCCTCTGACGATGGATATCTGCCCAGCTATGCTCATCAACAGGCCGATGATGCCGAGCGCGACGGCGTGACCTATCGGTCGAACCGGCGCCAGACGAGCGGCGACATAGCCCCCGGCCGCTACGAAAGCGAGGTGGTACGTGAGGGCCAGGCCCGACTGCCAGTCGGAGAACTTCTGATGGCCGGTGACCGGCAACACACCGAAATATTGCAAGGAGGAGTCAACCATGACGGCCAGCACGATGATCAGAAGCCAGCCAGCGAGGATTGCACCCGCACTCCCGATGATTACTCTCCGAGCGCCGGTCGCAATCATGGAGGAAGCCTTCCGTTGCACTCCCGGTGGGCTTAAGGAGTGTGGGAGCTAGTCTCGATCCAGGAGCCGGCGCACGTCGGGGACGAGGCCGAGGCCGAGGTGCAGGAGCGAATCGACGCCGCGCCAGTAAAAGCTCGCCTCGTCGACGTCCGCCTCGGCGTAGAGAGGCGTCTCGCTCACCGCGATCGGCTCGCTTGAGCCCGGTACCATGCTGGTGACGCGGAACATGGCCACTTGGTCGCCCTTCTTCACCGGCGGCTTCAAGGGCCCATTGTAGACGATTTCACCGCGGATCTTCTGGTTCAGCGGAAACTTGGGCAGGATGACCTCGAGGTCGCCGTCGCCGGCGAGCGGCACGTAGAAATCCGACCCGCCCCAGACGCGCGCATACCCGACCTCCTCGCCGGCATTGAACAGCTTGGCGCTCGACACGCTCTTCACACCCCACTCGAGCATGCGACGCGTCTCGCTTTGGCGCTCCTTCTCGGTCTCGAAGCCCATCACCACGCCGATCAGGCGGCGGCCCTCCTGCACCGACGAGACGACCATGCCGTAGCCCGCCTGCGAGGTGTGGCCGGTCTTCATGCCGTCGACGCCGATGTCGGCCGAGAGCAGCGGGTTGCGGTTGTAGAACTTGTGCTTGCGGTAGGCGAACTCGCGCTGGCCGAAGATCTTGTAGTGCTCGGGGTAGGTCTTGATGATGTAGCGCGCGAGGAGGGCGAGCTCGCGCGCCGTCATCAGGTGCTCGGGATCGTGCAGGCCCGTGGCATTGCGGAACGTCGACCTCTCGAGGCCGATGCGGCGCGCTTCCGCCTCCATCTCTTTGGCAAACTTGGGCACAGACCCGGCGAGGCCCTCGGCGACGGTGATGCAGGCATCGTTGCCCGACTGCACGATGATGCCCTGGATCAGCTCGCGGATCGGCGTCTTGTTGTGGATCGGAATGAACATGGCGGCGGTGCCGGACGGCGCGCCGCCGGTGCGCCAGGCGTTCTCGCTGGTCTCAAGCTCCGTATCGAGGGTGACCTTGCCGTCCTTCAACGCCTTGAACAGCACGGCCAGCGTCACGAGCTTCGACATGCTGGCAGGCGGCACCATCTCGTCGGCGCCCTTCTGGTAGATGATGGAGCCGGAATCGTAGTCCATCAGGATGGCGTTCTTGGCCGTGGTGGAGAACGCGCCGGATTGCTGCGCCGCTGCGACGCTTGCCCAGAACGGCACCAGGGCCAAAAGGGTGGCGGCGAGCGTCAGAAACCGTCTCATCGGGGACCTCACGCGGAGCGGGAGCGGCGTTAACTATCTCCGCGCGCGGGGCCGAGTCAATGCGGGGACATGACTGCGGAAAGGCGGTGCACGGCCAAGCCTCCTCAGCGAGCCTCATCACGTCCCTAGTTCGACGACGAGGTCCAGTCCTTCGACGGCATGTAGATGGTGCCGTTCTGGAAGGCGCGTGCATCGAAGAACGGCAGCTCGCGCTCGAAGGTGACGGTGATGGGCTTGGCGTCGGCCGCGCCGCCCGTCACGTTGCTCAAGCCGCCGGTGTCCTTGGCCAGCGTGGCGGTCAGCGTGAACTCGTAGGGGCCAACCTCGCGGATGATCTGCTCCGGCTTCTCGCCGTCGCCGCGCGTGTAGAAGAGGATGGACTCCGTGCGGCTCTCGCGGCCGGCGAGCGAGAGAGGAGCGAAGCCGGTGTAGCTGCGCGCGTTGGTGCGCTCCATGGACCAGACGCCGAACTCGGCCGCGTAGAAATGCTTGGTCTGCTTGGTGCGCGGATCGGTGACGGCGAGGTCGAAGTGCAGCACGGTGCCGGTCTTGGCACCCTCGTTGGTGATGGTGACCGGCACCTGGATCATCTCGAAGTTGGAGTTCTGATAGGGGGCCGCATAGTAGATCACGCGCGGCACGTAGACGTGCAGGCTGGCGGCCCTCAGCGCCGTGTCCCAGAGGCTGTAGCCGGAAAAGAGGACGGCTATGGCCGAGAGGATGGTGGCGGCAAGGCCGCCTGAGAAATGCCGCGCGTTGTCCGTCGTAATATTGGCGACATCTCCCGGCAGCCCGGTTCTCGGCAACGCCATCGTCCACACTCCCCCCAAACGCATCCCCCGGCCTCGATGGGCCAAGCCCATGGGGCTTACCAATTCCGGCGAACGTGTGGCCCGCCGGCTTGGCTCGGGATGGGGCGCGGGGTGGGTAGGCGCGAGATCACCCCTTCGAGTAGGACGATTGGCGGCGCCCCTCGGCCGTTGCGCCGACGACCCGGCCTTTTATAACCTTCGCGTGACAAGAAGCGCACTCCACCTGCCCCAGGGCCCCACCTGCCCCAGGACCAAAGCGTGGGGGCCGTTCCCGGGGGAAGCTGCTCTATGCCGAGCTCCAAGGTCTTTTCGGCCGATGATGCCATCGCGCGCATCGGCAACAACGCCGTCATCGCCACGACGGGGTTCGTGCAGAGTAGCATCCCCGAGATGCTGCACGCGGCGCTCGAGAAGAGGTTCGTCGCAACCGGCGCGCCGCGCGACTGCACGCTCATCATTTGCGCCGGTGCCGGCGACAGCAAAGTCCTCGGCACGGGGCGGCTGCATCACGAGGGACTGCTGAAGCGCGTCA
>JBFXEP010000255.1:0-5210 GCA_050179995.1 Hyphomicrobium sp. | reverse complement strand
CCGAGCCCTTCGGGCTTTGTCGAGAGTTCGAACTTGGTCCCGCCAGGCCCGCCATTCCTGGCTCACGCGCCCATGGGCGCTCCGCATGGGCGGCGCTTGCGCCGGGTCGCCTTGCTCCCGAGCCCTTCGGGTTTTGTCGAGAGTTCCAACTTAGTCCCGCCAGGCCCGCCATTCCTGGCTCACGCGCCCATGGGCGCTCCGCATGGGCGGCGCTTGCGCCGGGTCGCCTGGCTCCCGAGCCCTTCGGGCTTTGTCGAGAGTTCCAACTTAGTCCCTCCAGGCCCGCCAACAACACTCGCCAATTAATTGATTTTATTGTTATTTCTTGTTTCTTTTCGCCACCTACCCATGCTGCCACCCATGCCCTGGGGAAGTCGAGCTCGCGTCGTGTGTCCGGAACCACCGTCGCAATCGCGCCGCGCCGCGCCAGGCCTTCCGCGCCTTGCCAATCCTCACCGGCCAATGGTGAGGCGGCACCGGATGGAGCTACCGGTCAACGCAGCCCCATGCTGGCGAGTTTGCGCCAAAGCCGGCGCCGATGTGAGCGTTGGCGCGGTTGAGGGCATATGCCCGTCGGGCTGTCGCCGCGTCTGACCGCCTGTAAATGGTGCCGCTCACAGAGGGCGTGTCTCATCGAGCTCATGCAGGAACACGCCCTCCATGGCCGTTTCGTCGGACACCCATGGGGCGTGTTCAATGGCTTTCGCTGTTTTCTCGTAACCCTGATCCCAACGCCGGCGGATGCCGGACATGCTGAAATCCACGTCCTTAGTGTGGTCGTCGTTCTCGAAGGGCGGCGCGAGCAGGCGCACCACATGCATGCGTGTCGGGCAGCCATGAGCGGCGAGCGCGCGGACCTCCTCACGCTCGCGAAGGTGCTCAGGCAAGAAGGCCGTGAGCTCCCGCACCACGCGGCGGAGGCGATGGATGTCGGCCTGGCGGCGAATGTGCGAGGCGACGCGGCTCGAATACTGGATGTCCTTGTGCCGGTGCAAGACCTCCCACATGGTCTCCGGCTCGGGACCCACGGGGTTCCACATGTGCACGGCAAAGACGAGCGAGTTGTGCCGGGGGTGGTCGTCGAACACCACCTCGGCCGGCGTGTTGGAGAGTATCCCACCGTCCCAATAGAGCTCGCCATCGATACGGACGGCTGGAAACGCGGGTGGCAGGGCGCCTGATGCCAGGATGTGCTTCACGCCAAGCTTGGTGTCGCGGCTGTCGAAATAGTGCATCTGGCTGGTTGTAACCTGAGCCGCACCGACCGTGAGCCGGGGCTTCGCTTCCGCGATACGCGAGAAATCGACGAGCTCCGTGAGTGTCTCCTCGAGCGGCGCGGTCGAATAGTACCCAGCGTTTTCGGCGCCGAGCGGGAGGTGCGGGCTCGCGAAGGCCATTGGGTTCGGAGCAAAGAAGTTCGGCAGACCAGCCGCAATGGTCGTCCCGTAGGTCAGATGCTGGGTGAGCCGCGGCCAGAGGGACCATGGTTCCCAGATCGGCTTCTGGGTCATGCGGCGCCAGAACTCCTCGAGAGCGGCGATCCTTTGGTCCGGTGCGTTGCCGACGATAAGTGCCGCGTTGATGGCGCCAATTGACGTTCCGATCAGCCAATCAGGCTCGATGCCCGCATCGTGCAGCGCGTGGTAGACGCCGGCCTGATAGGCGCCGAGCGCGCCTCCTCCCTGCAGAACGATGACGATGCGGCCGGCGGCCTTGGCCGGATGGGCGGCTGCAGCGGCGGAGGTGGCGGTCTCCGTCTCGACTTTCATGAGGCTGTTCATGGCGGCTGCGCCTTCGGCTACTTGCTCACACTCGAGGTGATCGACGCGATAACCTCGGATGCCATCCTGAACTGCGGCCCACGATCATCGATGCCGTGGCGGTGCGCGATCCATGCGAAGTCGGTGTAGGTCGCCCAGACTTGGCCCTGATCATCCTGATTGACGAGGAGGCGGACGGGCCAGTCGAGGCCGGCGTTCGGATTCGAGGTCAGGAACTGGATGCCGAGCGGCGGATTGCCGAAGATCAGCAGCGTCGATGGGTTGAGCGTAATGCCGGCCGAAGCGCCAAGCTCAGCCTGATCCACGGCAAGAAAGAACTTGATCCCCTTGTTCTCGATGTCCGCCTTGAGGCGCGTCACGGTCTCGTCCATCGCATAGGCGCTCCTCACCTTGACGAGGCCATCGCTCGACGGTGCGGAGCTCACGGTCGTGCCAGCAAACCAGGACATGGCGGCAGCGGCGACGACGGCGGCGCCGGTCATCGATGCGAAGTGCGAAAGGGTAAACGACATGGCGGGATCTCCTGGCTGGGCGGCCGTGGCGCCGCGGTTGGATCTGCCCGAAGCATGCCGAGCCCGTTGCCCGGGCTGAAATAGCAATTGGCTCGTGTATCGATAGAGCCGCGCTATTGGATCGCGGATTGCTCAAGCGCCGCTTGCCGTTCAATGTTGCGGGAGAGACCACACAAAGCCCAAGTGACCCATGACCAGCCAGCGCACCCTGGAAGACGTGTTTCGCGAAATCTGCACGCGCGAAGGCCCGCTACGGGAGCGGCTCGAGGATTTCAGCCGCGCGGTGCGCGACCTCAGCCTGCCGTTCGCGGAGGCGTACGATGATCTGGTGGCGCGTCTCGAGAGGGGCGAGGCTGGGAATGGCGCTCCCAATATCGGCGACAGGATGCCGTCATTTCTGCTTCCCGATAGCACCGGGCATCTCGTCTTGCTCGACGATCTCCTCCGCACCGGCCCAGCCGTCCTAAGCTTCAATCGTGGACACTGGTGCGAGTACTGCGCGATCGAGCTGTCGGCCTTGAGCCAGGCTTTCGACCAGATCGCCGCCGAAGGTGCGGCCGTTTTGTCGATCATGCCCGAGACGCGCGAGTTCGTGGCCAAGGCGCGCAGCAGCTGCGGTAACCGCTTCGAGATACTGTCTGACATCGACAACAGCTACGCGCTCGAGGTCGGGCTCGTGATCTGGCTCGGCGACAGGGTGCGCGATATCTACCTCGCCCACGGTCTGCATCTCGAACGATACCAGAGAAACGGCGCTTGGTTCCTTCCCATTCCGGCGACCTTCGTCGTCGGCCAGAACGGTGTCATCGCGGGACGCTTCGTGGATCCGGACTTTCGCCGGCGCATGCAAATCGACGAGATCGTTGTGGCGATCGAGCGCGCCAGGCAGGCCGGGGGCTGAGGCGGGATATTCGAGCAGATACGCGGCAGACGGAATAGCCGCCGGCTATCAATTCGAGATCGCATCGGCATTTCAGATCATCCGCCCGCATCGGTAGCGTTCTCCTCAACCGCAAGGCTTAGGGCCGCGGCCAAACCGAAAAACAGGAGAACCCCCATGAAGCGCATTTCCCTCGCCATCCTCGCCGCCACGCTCGTCGCCGCGGCTTCGCCGGCCTCCGCCGCCAAGACCGACTGCGACGCCGGCTACAAGGACTTCCTCTCGCAGATGTCCATTTACGTGAACAAGATGAGCGGATACGAGCTGGCCGATGCCGTCCGCAAGTCGCTCGACGCCTACAATTCCTGCAACGCCGGCGACAGCTTCTCGCCGCATGGCGTGTGGGACCAGATCCTCGCCGACATGAAGACGAAGACGAAGTCGGGCGGCTGAGACCTCCTCATTGGTTGATCTCGAGGGCCTCCCGGCCTTGTCGCCGGGAGGCCCGCTCGCGTTTCGATATGCCGAAGGGGAGGTCTTTGCAGATGTATTTCTTGCGCCCGCGCGTTCTCGCAGTCGTATTGCTCGCTATCGTGACGGCGCTTTCACCCGCACGCGCCGCCGACACCATCGAGGTGGTCCTATCGAACCTTCCTCAACGAGGCAGCACCGATTACGAGGCTTTGAAGCAGCTTGCCGGCGCGTCGGTATCGTCCGAGCTGGCGATGACGCATGCCGAGACCTGGAGCCTCGCGCCGGAGCGGCTTCCCGCCCTCGAGGAGGCGGCAGCACGCCAGGGCGTCGCCGTGATGCGGCTTGGCGAAGCCTGGAATCATGCTTTCGCGCCCATGCCGGCGGGCTCGCCCATGAGCGAAGGCCAGAAAACCATGATGCACGACACGATGCGCCAGGCGCCCGTGATGGGCATGACGACGATGATGCTGCCGCCGCCCGAGGTCCTGGAGCACGCTTTGACCAAGAATATGGATGCGGATGATGCGGCGAAGCCCGCAACCCTGGTCGTCAGGCTTTCCGACACGCTCCAGGTGTCGATCGCCCGCACGAGCATTCACAAGACCAAGGGCGGTTATGCGTGGCATGGCGCCGTCGCAGGCACCGACGAGCCTGCGACCTTGATCTGGTGGGCGGACGGCCGTCTCAGCGGCAGCGTCACCTACATGGGGCATGTCTACTCGGTGCGCAGCCTCGGCGGGGGCGTGCACGGCATCATCGAACTCGCGCCGAACAAGCTGCCTCCCGAGCATGCGCCGATGTCGGACAAGGATAAGCACGATATGGGTATGGCCAAGGATCCGCTCGTCGAGCAAGGCGACGCCAGCATGATCAGTCCAAAAAAGGCGTCACGCGACCTCGAGGACGCAGCCGGGACGCAAGAGCGGTTGGCCCTGCTTGGTCCCTCCGCCATCAGCGGCGGGCACTTCCGTGATGCCACCACGCAGCCGGAGGTCGTGATCACTGTGCTTGTCGCCTACACCAGGGCGGCGGCCCGCTTCTACGGGGACATCGAGCGTGATCTCGTCGCGCTCGCCATCGAGGACGCCAACCAGTCGTTTCGCAGCTCTGGGCTTGGGCATGTGCGGCTCGATCTCGCATACGCCTACGAGACGGACTACGTCGAGAACGGCAGCCATTTCAATCACGTGTTTCGCTTCGCCGATAAGGGCGATGGCGTCATGGACGAGGTGCATGGCATTCGCGATCAGTACAAGGCCGACGTCGCGGTGCTGATCGTCGACGATCCGATGGGGTGCGGCCTCGCTGCTCAGATCCGCGCTCCGGTCGATAGGGCGTTCGCCGTCGTCGACCAGGGCTGCGCGCAGACCTCCTACTCGCTCGCGCACGAGATCGGCCACTTGATCGGCGCGCGACACGACATGGCCCTCGACGGAAGCATGCAGCCCTTCGCCTATGGGCACGGCTTCGTGAATGGCACGGCATGGCGGACGATGATGGCCTACAAGGAGAGTTGTGGCGGCTGCGCACGCGTCCCGGACTGGTCCAGCCCGGCGATCAAAG
>JBFXEP010000254.1:0-5213 GCA_050179995.1 Hyphomicrobium sp. | reverse complement strand
CCCCGCTGACGCTGGAAGCAGCCTTGAACCTCTTGTCCGACCCGGCCGAGCCCCGCCGTCATGCCGCGGCCGACGCGCTGGCCAAGGTCTTGAAGGACAACATCCGCCTCTTCACGCTCATCACCAATACGCTGGCCAAGGACAAGGAGATCTCCGACCGCTGGCGCGGCTTCAAGGACGTGGCCGACGGCCGCCACCTGTCCAACCGCGTCGAGGCGCCGGTGGTCGACGCCCTGGTCGCGAGCGTCCGTGACGCCTACCCGCGCCTCTCGCATCGCTACTACGCGATGAAGGCCAAATGGCTCGGCATGGAGCGCCTGTCACACTGGGATCGCAACGCGCCGCTGCCCGACAAGCCGGAGCGGATTTTCACCTGGCGGGAGGCCGAGGGCGTGGTCCTCGAGGCCTACGGCGCCTTCGCGCCCGACATGGCAAGCCTCGCCCGCCAGTTCTTCGACAAACGCTGGATCGACGCGCCGCTGCGCGAGGGCAAGGCGCAGGGCGCATTCTCCGCCGCGACCGTGCCCTCCGTGCACCCGTATGTGCTGATGAACTATCAGGGCAAGCCCCGCGATGTGATGACGCTTGCCCACGAGCTCGGCCACGGCGTGCACCAGATGCTGGCGCGCGACCAGGGCGCGCTCCTTGCGCCGACACCGCTGACGCTCGCCGAGACGGCCTCCGTCTTCGGCGAGATGCTGACCTTCCGCGCGCTGCTTGCGGGCACGAGCAACGCGCGCGAGCGCAAAGCCATGATCGCCGCCAAGGTCGAGGACATGCTGAACACGGTCGTGCGCCAGATCGCGTTCTATCTCTTCGAGCGCAAGGTGCACGAGGCCCGCCGCCAGGGTGAGCTGACGAGCGACCAGCTCAATCAGTTCTGGCTCGAGGTGCAGCGCGAGAGCCTTGGCTCGGCCATCGATCTGAAGCCCGGCTACGAGGTGTTCTGGACCTACATCCCCCATTTCATCAATTCGCCGTTCTACGTCTACGCCTACGCCTTCGGCGATTGCCTCGTGAACTCGCTCTACGGGCTCTACCAGGAGGCGCACCCCGGCTTCGTCGGCAAGTACTTCGATCTCTTGAAAGCGGGCGGCTCGAAGCATCACTCCGAGCTCTTGGCGCCCTTCGGCCTCGATGCGACCGACCCCGCGTTCTGGGGCAAGGGCCTCAAGGTCATCGAGGGCATGATCGACGAGCTCGAAGCCATGGACCGCGCCGTGGGGTAGGCCCATGCTCCGGGCGCCGCCCCACTCCACCTCATGGCCGGGCTTGACCCGTCCATCCAGGGGGGAGCTTGCTTCGGACGTTATACATTCTGTACAACGCGCCCTGGCCGTGTTATACACTCCGTACAACGCAAGCGGAGTCGCGGCCATGAAGCTCGAGATCAAGAGGATCGGCAACTCGACGGGGCTGATCCTGCCGAAGGAGCTCCTGGCGCGCCTCGGCCTCTCCCAGGGCGACCACGTGCTCGTCACCGAGGGGCCGGACCGCAGCCTCTCCATCTCGCCCTACGCGGAGGATGACGAGGAGACGATGCGCATCGCCCGAGAGGTCATGAAAGACTACAAGACGACCCTCAAAGCTCTCGCCAAATGAGCGAGCCGCGGTGGCTGACCAAGGAGCAGGTCATTCGCATGCACGCCGAGCAACTCGTCATTTTCGGCGGGCCCGCCGGCTTGCGTGACGAAGGCATGCTCGAGTCGGCGCTCGGACGGCCGCGGAACAAGTGGGCTTTCGGCGAGACCGACAATGCCGTGCTCGCTGCGGCCTACGCCTTCGGCATCGCGCGCAATCACCCGTTCGTGGACGGCAACAAGCGCGCCGCGTTCCTGGCAGCGATGACGTTTCCGAGAAAGAACGGAATTGCGTTTGCGCCGGATGCGGCCGAGGCGACGGTTGCGATCATGGGCCTCGCCGCGGGCGAAATCGACGAGGACGGCCTTACGCGCTGGATTCGCGACAACTGGCCGGCCGGGGCTTGACCGTCGGCTGCGGCCGAATTGCCGCGCCTGTCAAGACGAAACCAAGCCGCGCCCCTTGAATTTGACTGCTTACCGGCCTTTAAAACAGGCGTATAAGCCCGCCACTTGCTGCTCTGCAGCGCATCGAAGAGGCATGATCGTGGCACGCGCCAAGTCCACCGATATCGGTGGCGAGCCCGGCGAGACTCCGCACGATGCGCGGTTCTGGACGCTCGTTGTCGGATCCATCGGCGTCGTCTATGGCGACATCGGCACGAGCCCGCTCTACGCCTTCCGCGAGGCGGTCCACGCCGCGACCGGCGGCAGCCCCGCCAATTCCGAAGCCGTGTTCGGCGTTCTCTCGCTCATCTTCTGGGCGCTGATCCTCATCGTCACCGTGAAGTACGTGCTCGTGCTTCTGCGCGCCGACAACAAGGGCGAGGGCGGCACCTTCGCGTTGATGGCGCTCGGCCAGTCGGTCGCCAAGCGAAGCGTGCCGCTGCTGATGGCGTTGGGCATCGCCGGCGCCTCGTTTTTCTACGGCGACGCGGTCATCACGCCGGCCATCTCCGTCTTGTCCGCGGTCGAAGGCCTGAAGCTCGTCTCGCCGGCCTTCGAGCATTGGGTGGTGCCGATCGCGCTCGTCATTCTGGTCGGGTTGTTCGCCGTGCAAAGCCACGGCACGGCGCGCGTCGCCCAGTTCTTCGGGCCGCTGACCATCGCCTGGTTCATGGCCGTCGCCGTCGGCGGATTGCTGCACATCTTCGACAATCCCCGGATCATCGCCTCGCTCAATCCCTGGTACGGCGTGAGCTTCCTGGCCTCGCATGGACTGCTCGGATTGACGGTGCTCGGCCTGGTGTTCCTCGCCGTGACGGGTGCCGAGGCGCTCTACGCCGACCTCGGGCATTTCGGCAGGAAGCCGATTCAGGTGGCCTGGTTCGGCCTCATCCTTCCGGCGCTGATGCTGAACTATCTGGGCCAGGGCGCGCTCGTCCTCTCGAACACGGACGCCCTCGCCAATCCGTTCTACCTGCTCTACCCCGAATGGGCGCTGGTGCCGATGGTGATCCTGGCCACCTGTGCAACCGTCATCGCCAGCCAGGCCGTGATCACTGGCGCCTTTTCGTTGGCCCGCCAGGCCATTCAGCTCGGCCTCCTGCCCCGCTTCGCCATCAAGCACACGTCGGAGGCCATGGCCGGCCAGATCTACCTGCCGCGCGTCAACTGGTTGCTGCTCGCCGGCGTCGTGATCGCGGTCGTGACCTTCAAGAGCTCCTCCCACCTCGCCAGCGCCTACGGCGTCTCCGTCACTGCCGCACTGGTGATCGATTCCCTGATGGCGTTCTTCGTCGTCTGGAAATACTGGCGTTGGCCCGTCTGGAAGGCCGCCGTCATGATCATCCCGCTGCTCCTTCTCGAGCAGACGTTCTTCGTCGCCAACATCATGAAGCTGTTCGAGGGCGCCTGGGTGCCGCTCGCGATCGCCGCGGGCCTGAGCCTGATCATGTTCACCTGGGTGCGCGGCTACGCCATACTGCTCAAGATCACGCGCCGCAACGAGGCCGACCTCGACTGGCTGGTGCGCAAGCTCGAGGCGAAGCCCCCGGCGCGCGTGCCCGGCACCGCGGTCTTCCTCTCCTCCGACGTCAACGCCGCGCCGACGGCGCTCATGCACAACCTGAAGCACAACCGCGTGCTTCACGAGCGCAACATCGTGCTCTCCATCCGCACCGAGGAAACGCCGCGCGTGCCGCGCCACGAGCGCGTCGAGGTCGACCGCTCGAACGAGACCTTCGTCCGCGTCGTCGCCTCCTACGGCTTCATGGAGACGCCGAGCATCCCCAAGATACTGGAGAGCTGCCGGCGCAAGGACTTGAACGTCGACATCGGCGCGACCTCGTTCTTCCTGTCGCGCCGCTCGCTCAGGACGACGAGCAAGTCGGAGATGCCGCTTTGGCAGGAGCGGCTCTTCATCTGGCTCGCCCGCACCGCCGAGGACGCGACCACCTACTTCAAGATCCCGACCGACCGCGTGGTCGAGGTCGGAACCCAGGTCGCGATCTAGGCCATGATCGCTTCGGACCCCAGTCGCTCCGATCGCCGCGCCATCTACCAGGCGCGGCGTGAATCGGCAGCACAGAAAAAGTCCGAAGCGTGATTCATCGGTCTGAGAAAAGCCTAGAGCGCGATCGCGATTCAATCAAAACCGAACGCGACCTAGGCAACCTGCTGCCCATGGGATTTTTGCGACTCGATGTGCGCCGCAGGGCGTCCAAACAGAAACCCCTGCACTTTCTCGCATCCCCGGCTGCGCAGGAAGTCGAGCTGCTCTCGTGTCTCGACGCCCTCCGCAAGCACAGGGATGGATAGCGCATTGCCCAACGCGAGGACCGCAAGCATGACGGCGCGGGCTTGGGCGTCTCTTTCGATGCCGTCGATGAACGATTTGTCGAGCTTGATCTTGTCGAACGCGAATGCGCGCAGCGTGGCGAGAGACGAGTAGCCCGTGCCGAAATCGTCGATGGCGATGGAGATGCCGAGCGCCTTGAGCTGTCGCAGCACATGAGCCGACCGCATAGGATCCTTCATAAGTGAGGTCTCCGTGGTCTCGAGCTCGAGTCGCGACGCCGGCAGACCGGTTTCGAGCAGGGTTCGGTGAACGCATTCCCGTAGATTCCCTTGGCCGATCTGCACTGCGGACAGATTGACGGCGATCGTGAAGGGTTGTTCCCAGCTTGCAGCTTCGGCGCAGGCCGTGCGCAAGACCCACTCGCCAATCGGATTGATGAGGCCGGTCTCCTCAGCGAGCGGGATGAATTCCGCCGGCGATACATATCCGCGTTCCGGATGGCGCCAGCGGAGCAATGCTTCATAGCCGGTGACGCTTTCGGTCACGATGTCCACTTGCACCTGATAGTGCAATTCGAACTCGCGGCGGCTCAAAGCCTCTCGGAGATCGTTGATCGTTCTCCGCCGCTGGCGAACGGCCTCGTCCATCTCTTCCGCATAGAAGCAGATGTTCTCAGTGTGGGAGTTCTTGGCTCGATACATGGCCAAGTCTGCATTGTTTAATAGGGCTGTGGCGGTTGAAGCGTGGTCCGGATAGAGCGCGATGCCGAAGCTCGCGCCGCAGACGGCGTCGACATGGTCGATCTGTACGGCAGAGAAGAGCTCCTTCTCCAGGCGGGCCGCCAGGTCGAGCGCCTCGTTACGGTTACGCGCATGGCATACGGCAACGAACTC
>JBFXEP010000253.1:3329-5220 GCA_050179995.1 Hyphomicrobium sp. | reverse complement strand
GCGACGAGACGATCTCGTCCTTGCCGGCGACGAACACCATCATGGGCACGCGGACGGAGGCGGCATAGCCGTCCGAGCTCACCAGCGCCATGGAGCGGCAGGCGGCGCGCAGCCAGGCGACGGTCGGCGCGCCGAGGCCGAGGGCCGGGTTGGCGTCGAGCACGGCCTTGTTGCGGTACCAGCGCTCGCGATCGGAGGTCAGGAGGTTGCCTTCGAACGGGCCCTGCTCGATGACGGCGTCGGAGCCGCCCTTCACGTACTGGCGGCCGAGGCCGAGGAGGCAGCCGAGCTCGGCATAGGCGCGCACCAGCGGCTCGGGATATCCGGCGCGGTCCTGGTGCACGGCGATCATGGGCGCGCACAGGATCATGCGCTCGAACCACGAGCCGGGGCGGGCGGCGTTGCGCAGGAGGATGTTGCCGCCCATGGAATGGGCGAGCCCCACGAATGGCGGCGGACAATCCGGAAGCACGATCTCCTTCATGAAGAGCGTCAGGTCGCGCTCGTACTCGCTGAAGGAATGAACGTGACCCTTCTTCGGATTGGCGAGCGGGCGCGAGGAGCCGCCCTGGCCGCGCCAGTCCATGGTGGCGACGGCGTAGCCGCGGCGGCGCAGGTCGGCCACGACCTCGAAATATTTCTCGACGAACTCGCCGCGCCCGCCGAACAGGCACACCGTGCCTCGGCGCGGCCCGCGCGTCGCCTCCCAGCGCACGAACCTCAAGCGTGCGCCGTCCGGCGTCTTGAGCTCACCCGGAACGGCGCCGCCCGGCACCGGATTCTTGGCAAGCGCTACGAGCTTCATGGTTGGACTCCGCATCCCAGGCGCGCAAATCACCCGCAGCGGAGGATAGCACGGGACGCACGCTCACGCGCTCGAGGCGCGCCGCCACCTACCAGCGGCGGTCACGGCGCCAATCGCGATAGGCGAAGGCGCGCCGGCGCTCGGGGCGTGCGTCCACCACCTCGCCCGAGCAGCGGTCGACGCGGAGAGCGAACGGGCGGCCCGATTCGATGCGATGGGCGCGGACGTGCACGATGCCCTCGTCGCCGCCGAGGGGACGGATACCTTCCCAACCGTCGTTGCGCAGCCGGCGGCGGATCTGCCAGCGATCGAGGCAGGCGTAGCGCTCTCCGCGGCGCTCCTCGTAGCGCTCGGGCGGGGGGGCGTGCTCGCCATAACGAGGCGCAGGCACAGGAACCGGATAGCCATCCTTGATCGAGCCGGGCACCTCGCCGGGGGCGCGATCGTCGTAGGCCTCGCCGTCGTAGCGCTCCCGGTCGTACCGGTCCTGATCGTAACGGTTCTGGGGAGGCTCTTGGGGTGGCGCCTCGCTGTAGCGGCCGGGCGGGGCATAGCGCTCGTCGTCGCCATAGTCCGGCTCGCCGTACCTCTGCTCGTCATCGTAGGGGGGCTCGGCGTAGCGCTCGCCGTCGAGGTCGGCGGCGGAGGCGGCGCGGGCGAGCGGAAGGGTCGAGGCGAGCGCGAGTGCAGTCGCCAGGCAAACCGTGACGATGGACGCTCTCATGTTGATCTCCAGATTGGGCGACATCCGGGGTATTTGGGCGATGGGCCGAATATTGTCCGCCGCCGCAGATGAACGGCAGATGAAGGGCGCGGTTTTCGCCTTTCCGCAGGGGAGCTTGGCGCCGCTCTATGGCGAATTTTGCACCGGCCGCCGGCGCCCCTTGACGAGCCCAAGGCCCGTCCTAAATCCAGGGGTGCGCACGCCCAGGCGGGGTGCGCGAAGTACCAGAGGTCCGGCCCAATCCGGGCGGACCCCGATCCGTCGCTTCATCAGGAGGACATTCGTCATGCGACATTTCGATCTGACCCCCCTCTACCGCTCGACCGTCGGCTTCGACCGCTTCGCCCAGCTGCTCGACAGCG
>JBFXEP010000253.1:0-3229 GCA_050179995.1 Hyphomicrobium sp. | reverse complement strand
ACAAAATCTGCAAAATTCGGCTAAAAGGTCAGCAATCCTGTCCTTTATGTGCACCCTTTGCCGCGCGGGTCGGGCGGCGTGCAGCGGGCGTCCATGGACATGCGCGTTGGCCTTGGCGGGAGGTCGGTCGTCGTGGAAGCAATGCATTTCAAAGATTTGCGCGGCTCGACGCGCACCGGCCCGATCGCGACCCCGGCCGTCCGGCACGCGCGCAAGGGCGCGGCGGGACGGGATGGGCGCTCGAAGCGAAAGTGCTGCTCGCGCGCCTGAGGCGGGGCCTCGAGTGCCACGCCGAAACAAGACCACCCAGCCGACGTTTTGCCCTGAGCACCCGAGGATTCGTTCGATGACCCAACCGCCAACGACCGGCAGCTTCGAACTCCCGAAAAAAGAGGGGCTGTTCGATCCCGCGCTCGAGCGCGATGCCTGCGGCGTCGGCTTCATCGCCAGCCTCAAGGGCGAGAAATCGCACCGCGTCATCGAGGACGCGCTCAAGATGCTGTGCAACCTCGAGCATCGCGGCGCGGTCGGCGCCGACCCGCTGGCCGGCGACGGCGCGGGCATCATGATCCAGATCCCGCATCTCTTCCTCAAGGAGGAGTGCGCGAAGCTCGGCTTCAAGCTGCCGGATGCGCAGCAGTACGCCGTCGGCCAGCTCTTCATGCCCCAGCACGAGCGCCTCGAGGCGCATTGCCGGACGGTGTGGGCGCGCATTCTCGCAGAGGAGGGCCTCGAGCTGCTCGGCTGGCGCGAGGTGCCGGTCGACAACGCGTGCCTCTCGGACATGGTGCGGGCGACCGAGCCCTTCCACGAGCAGGTGTTCATCGCCCGCCCCAAGGGTATTGACGAGGACGAGTTCGAGCGCCGCCTCTACCTCGTGCGCAAGGTCGTCTCCAACGCCATTCACAACACCTACAAGGGCCGCGACATCGGCGCCTACACGGTGAGCCTGTCGTCGCGCACCGTGGTCTACAAGGGGATGTTCCTCTCCTATCAGGTCGGCGCCTACTACAAGGACCTCAAGGACCCGCGCCTCATCTCGGCGATGGCGCTCGTGCACCAGCGCTTCTCGACCAACACGTTCCCGTCGTGGAAGCTCGCGCATCCCTACCGCATGGTGGCGCACAACGGCGAGATCAACACGCTGCGCGGCAACGTCAACTGGATGGCGGCGCGGCAGGCGTCCGTGTCCTCGCCGCTGTTCGGCGACGACATCAGCAAGCTGTGGCCGATCTCCTACGAGGGGCAGTCGGACACGGCCTGCTTCGACAACGCGCTCGAGTTCCTGGTCATGGGCGGCTACAGCCTGGCGCACGCCGCCATGATGCTGATCCCCGAGGCATGGGCCGGCAACCCGCAGATGGATGCCAAGCGGCGCGCCTTCTACGAGTATCACGCCTGCCTCATGGAGCCGTGGGACGGGCCGGCGGCGATGGCCTTCACGGACGGGCGGCAGATCGGCGCCACGCTCGACCGCAACGGCTTGAGGCCCGCGCGCTACATCGTCACCAAGGACAACATGGTGATCATGAGCTCGGAAGCGGGTGTGATCGTCGTGCCCGAGGAGAACATCGTCAAGAAGTGGCGGCTGCAGCCGGGCAAGATGCTGCTCATCGACCTCGAGGAAGGGCGCATCATCTCGGACGAGGAGCTCAAGGCCGAGATCTCGTCGCAGAACCCCTACGAGAGCTGGGTGAAGCGCACGCAGATCCTGGTCTCCGACCTGCCGCTCGCGGCGAAGAAGGCCGAGGCGCGGCGCAGCAACGTGGCGCTGCTCGACCTGCAGCAGGCGTTCGGCTACTCGCAGGAGAGCCTCAAGATGCTCATGACGCCGATGGGCGCCAGGGGCGAGGAGGCGATCGGCTCCATGGGCAACGACGCGCCGATCTCGGCGCTGTCGAACAAGCCCAAGCTGCTGCACACCTACTTCAAGCAGAACTTCGCGCAGGTGACGAACCCGCCGATCGACAGCATCCGCGAGGAGCTCGTCATGAGCCTCGTGTCGTTCATCGGGCCGCGCCCGAACCTGCTCGACCTCGAGGGTACGTCGAAGGTGAAGCGCCTCGAGGTGACGCAACCGATCCTCGCCAACGAGGATCTCGAGCGCATCCGCCAGATCGGCGAGGTCCGCGACAACCACTTCGCCTCGATCACGATCGACATCACCTACTCGGTCGACAAGGGGCCGGCCGGCATGGCGCCGGCCGTGGACGTGATCTGCGCCGAGGCCGAGGAGGCCGTGCGCTCGGGCGCCTACAACATCATCATCCTCTCCGACCGGCGCACGGGGCCGGACCGCATTCCGATCCCGTCGCTGCTCGCGACCAGCGCCGTGCATCATCACCTGATCCGGCAGGGCTTGCGCACGTCGGTCGGCCTCGTCGTCGAGACGGGGGAAGCGCACGAGGTGCACCAGTTCTGCACGCTGGCGGGCTACGGCGCGGAGGCGATCAACCCCTATCTCGCCTTCGATACGCTGGCCGTGATGGCGCCCGAGCTCGGCGCCGACCTCACGCCCGAGGACGTCAAGAAGAAGTACATCAAGGCCATCGGCAAGGCCCTGCTCAAGGTCATGGCCAAGATGGGCATCTCGACCTATCAGTCGTACTGCGGGGCGCAGATCTTCGACGCCGTGGGCCTGCGCACGCCGTTCGTGCGCAAGTATTTCACCGGCACGCACACGCAGATCGAGGGCGTCGGCTTGCGCGAGATCGCGCGCGAGACGTTCGACCGCCACGCGGCCGCCTTCGGCAATGCGCCCGTACTCGCCAACGCGCTCGAGGTGGGCGGCGACTATGCCTATCGCGTGCGGGGCGAAGCGCATGTCTGGCGGCCGCAGGTGGTCGCCGACCTGCAGCATGCCGTGCGCTCGACCACGAACGAGGACGCGATGGCGGGGCGCGTCCCGCAGAAGTATCGCGATTTCTCGCAAGCCATCGACGCGCAGTCGGAGCAGCTGCTGACGATCCGCGGCCTGTTCCGCATCCGCTCGGCGGAGAGCATGGGGCGCAAGCCCGTCCCGATCGGGGAGGTCGAGCCCGCAGCCGAGATCGTCAAGCGGTTCTCGACCGGCGCGATGAGCTACGGCTCGATCTCGCGCGAAGCCCACACCACGCTCGCCATCGCCATGAACCGCATCGGCGGCAAGTCGAACACCGGCGAGGGCGGCGAGGAGTCCGACCGCTTCCGCCCGCTGCCGAACGGCGACAGCATGCGCTCGGCGATCAAG
>JBFXEP010000252.1:0-5224 GCA_050179995.1 Hyphomicrobium sp. | reverse complement strand
CCTCCGACAGCGCTTCGATGTACCAGGAGCCGCCCATCGGATCGAGCACGCGCCCGAGCCAGCTCTCCTCCTGCAGCACGATCTGGATGTTGCGCGCCGCGCGCCGCGCGAAATCGTCAGGTTCCCCGAGCGCCGCCGTGAAAGGCAGCACGGTGACCGCGTTCGCCCCGCCCAGCACGGCGCCGGCGCACGCGAGCGTCGAGCGCAGCATGTTGGTCCACGGGTCGCGCTTGGCCATCATGCGCAGCGACGCCCGCGCCGAGAGATGGAGGTCGTGCGCCGCCTCGCCCGCGCCCGACGCATCCGCGATGCGCCAGATGATGTGACGCGCCGCGCGCAGCTTGGCCACGGTCGCGAAGATGTCCGTGTCGGACGCGACCGCGAACGATATCTGCCCGAGCGCCTCGGCGGGTGCGACGCCGGCCGCCTCGAACATGCGCAGATACGCGATCAGCGTCGCGCCGAGCGCCGCCAGCTCGAAGGCCTCCGTCGCCCCCGCCTCGTGATAGACGGTCGCTTCGACCCGAACGGTGCGCACCGATGGCGCCTCGTCGTGCGCCTCCCGCGCCAGCGCGATCGTCTCCACGAGCGCCTGTTGCACGGGCGAGGGCAGCGCGCCCCATCTGGCAAGCGACCCGATCGGGTCGAGGCCGAGGAAAATCTGCGCCGACTTGGCGGCGATGCCGAGCCCCGGCAACGCGGAGAGAAGCTGCGCGGCGGCATCCGCGGCGCTGAGCCCGGCCCGGAGTTCGAGCGGCGCCAGATCGAGCCGCATGCCCGAGAGCGCCGCCGCCATGTCGGCCGCGCTCGCGATGCGGCATCCCGTCTGCCCGGGCGCCTCGAGCTCGAGCACGATGCCGTTGGCACCGCCCTCGAGCTCCGAGAGGATCTCGCGGTTGGCGGCCTCGGGATCGGCCGCGGCGATGCGCTGGCGGATTTCCCAGCCGAGGCCCTCGACCGTCTCGTTCGCCCCGCGCGTGAAGGGGGCGTGCCCTGGCACGGCGGACTGCAGCCGCGCGACGCTCCCCGCGCGCACGTAGATCGGCTCGATGCGGATGCCGTCGGCAGTGCGGCTGACGAGCTTCTTCTCGAAATCGGCGCCCTTGATGGCCTTGTCGACGAGCGCCAGCCACTGGTCGCGGGTAGCCGCCTCGAAATCCGAGGCGAGCGGTGTTGCAGGAATGCCGTGCGAGCTGCCAGCGGCCGTCATGATGACCAGGGACCCCGTGGATGACAGGTGGATTGCAGTGTGACCCCAAAGCTTCGGATCAGCCGCGGCCAAGCTCCGCCGACCTCGGGCACACCCTTGCTCTATAGGGAAAATAGCGCGGTCGCGCACCCGGAAATCGGCCCCGTGCGACAGTTGGGCGGCAGCCTGGAAAGGGGTCCTGAAGCCGGCGCTGCGAGACCCTGCTGACGCCGTTGTAAAGTTTCCCCAGCTTGACGAGGAGGGTGATGCAACTGAATTTGCAAAGGCTGAGGCCCCATGCAATGACGGCCTGGGCTGCGATGCGCGCGAGTCGGCCTAACTCGCCGGGAGAAATGCGCGTTCTGGAGTTGCTGCGGAGAACGGAATGAGCGAGCAGGTGCTTGCGGACGGCAAGATCTTCATCGGCAAGAGCACGAAGCCCGAGTATCTCGAGCTGCGCTTCGCGAACCGTCACGGCCTCATCACCGGCGCCACCGGCACCGGCAAGACGGTGACGCTGCAGGTCTTGGCCGAGGGCTTCTCGGCCCAGGGCGTGCCGGTCTTCGCCGCCGACATCAAGGGCGACCTTTCCGGCATCGCCGCCGTCGGCGAGCCCAAGGACTTCATCGTCAAGCGCTCGGGCGAGGTCGGCCTCGGCGAGGCATGGACGCCGCGCGCCTACCCGACCATCTTCTGGGACGTATTCGGCAAGGAGGGCCACCCCATCCGGGCCACCGTGCTCGACATGGGCCCGCTCCTGCTCTCGCGCATGCTCGAGCTCAACGAGGTGCAGGAAGGCGTCCTGAACATCGCCTTCCGCGTCGCCGCCGACGAGAAGATCCCGGTCCTCGACCTGAAGGATTTGCGCGCCATCATCGCCAACGTGGCCGAGCGCTCGAAGGAGCTCATCCAGAAGTACGGCAACGTGGCGACGACGTCCGTCGGCGCCATCCAGCGCCGCCTTCTCGTGCTCGAGGAGCAGGGCGCGGACCAGTTCTTCGGCGAGCCCTCGCTCGACATCAAGGACTTCATGCGCACCGCCCCCGATGGCCGCGGCGTGGTGAGCATCCTCGCCGCCGACAAGCTGATGGAGAAGCCGCGCCTCTACACCACGTTCCTGCTCTGGATGCTGACCAAGCTCTGGCAGATGCTGCCCGAGGCCGGCGACCTGCCGAAGCCCAAGCTCGTCTTCTTCTTCGACGAGGCGCATCTCCTGTTCGACGAGGCGCCGAAGGCGCTCCTGGAGCGCATCGAGCAGATCGCACGCCTCATCCGCTCCAAGGGCGTCGGCGTCTACTTCATCACCCAGAACCCGATGGATGTGCCGAACTCGGTCTCGGCCCAGCTCGGCAACCGCGTCCAGCACGCGCTGCGCGCCTTCACGCCCCAGGAGCAGAAGGCGGTCAAGGTCGCCGCCGAGACCTTCCGCAAGAACCCCGACCTCGACACCGAGCGCGTCATCATGGAGCTCAAGGTCGGCGAGGCCCTGGTCTCGATGCTCGAGAACAAGGGCGAGCCGTCGATGGTCCAGCGCACGCTGATCCGCCCGCCCGAGGGTCGCATCGGCCCGGTGTCGGAGGACGAGCGCCTGAGCGTCATCGAGTACAGCCCCGTCTACGGCAAGTACGAGGAGACCATCGACCGCGAGAGCGCGCACGAGATCATCACCAAGCGCGCCAACCAGACCACCGAGGAGGCCGGCGCCGGCAGCGGCGGCGGCTGGGGCGATGTCATCTTCGGCGGTGGTGGGGGAGGCGGGAATGCCCCTGCGGGCTCGAGGCCCAAGGGCCGCCCGAGCGAGGGCATGGGCGGCATGATCAGCAAGGATCTGCAGCGCTCGCTCTCGCGCACCATCGCCACCACCATCAAGAACATCATCGTGAAGACCATCACGGGCCGGAGCCGCTGAGGGAGCGGCGGGGCGATCACGCGTAGTGTTGTGTTGGCGTAGGCTGGGGGCATGGGCCCCGGGTGCGAGGGACCGGCATGGCACGCTTGCTGATCTGTCATGTTCCGAAGGATGGCAACGCGGCGCGCGACCTCGGCGCGGCGCTCATGGGCCGCGGCCACTTCGTCTCCTTCGACGGCGAGCCGGATGCGTCGCGCCCCGACCGCTCCTCGCGCCTGCGCCAGTTCGAGGCCGTGCTCGTGGTCTGGACGGAGTTCTCGGCCCAGAGCGCCGGGCTCGCCGAGATCGCCCGCGAGACGATGCCGCTCAACATGCTGATCCCCGTCCGCTCCGCCGACGTCGCGCTGGCAAGGCTGCCGCTCGCCTATCGCAAGCTCAACATGCTCGCGCCGGGCGACGTCGATGGCATCGCGCGCCTCGTCGCGCGCCTGAGCACGGCCGCCGCCTCCCTGCGCGACATGGCCGAGCGCGAGGCGGCCCGCCACGCCGCCGGACCTCAAGCGGCCGCGAACAGCCGCACGCCGGCCAGTCAGCCCGCCAGCCCGCCAGCCAGTCCGCCGCGCGGTGTTGCGCAGCCTCGTCCGCAGCCGGCGCGTCACGCCGCCGGCACCTCCCGGCAACAAGCCCAGCCCGCGCCGGTGGCCAGGGCGGGCGCCAGCGTCCGCCCGCTTTCCGGGCTGCCGGAGGTGGACTCGGACGCCGCCTTCGCCGCTCTCGGCGCGCGGCGTCTCGATCCGCCCGCGGCTCCGCAGCATGCGCCGCCCGCGAGGAGCGACGCTCCGCAACGCCCCGCAGCGCGAATTTTGACGGCGGATGACATCGCCCGCGCCGTGGACGCGGGCCTGCTCGTGCATCACATCCCGGCTGCCATGTGGCTCGGCGCGCCCATCACCATCGAGCTGACGCTCGGCCGCGACGTGCTGGCCGCGCTCGCCGAGGGCGAGGCAGGTCATGGCGGCCGCACGCCGCCGGCCGCGCCGGTGATCGAGACGCTTTCGGTGAGCCTCTATGGCCACCCGGAGGCCTTCCTGATTGAGCGTCAGGCGGAACGGACGCAGTTCGTGAGCCCCAAGCACGCGCTCGCCGCCCGCGACCCGGCCACCTTCGGGCGCTGGGTCTGGCTCGTCACGCCCCACGCCGCGGGCGCGCAGGATCTCGTGGTGCGCGTGTCGGCACTGCTCCGTGACCTGCGCGGCGTGCCGGCCCCGGTCGCGATCCCAGATCGCCGCTTTACCGTCGATGTGCAGGTGCCGGAAGGCGCCGGCGTCGGCCCCGCCCTCGCCGCCTGGCACCGCGGCGGCTGACCACACGCTCATCCTTCGGAATCGTATCCGGGCCCCCGACCACAGCCCGCCCCGGCGCAGGCCGGGATCCAGATACGTCGGAAAATAAACAAAAAAGCGCGGGACCGGTTGGGTCCCGCGCTCGAGCGATCGGAGTTTGGCAGCGCCCTAGCCCGCCAGCTCCTCGACATGCTCCCAGTTGACGAGGTTGTCGAACCAGGCCTCGAGGTACTTCGGCCGCGCGTTGCGGTAGTCGATGTAGTAGCTGTGCTCCCACACGTCGACGCCGAGGATCGGCTGCGCGCCATGCATGAGCGGATTCTCGCCGTTCGGCGTCTTGGTGACCTCGAGCTGCCCGTCGCGCACCGCGAGCCAGGCCCAGCCCGAGCCGAACTGCGTCACGCCAGCGTTGATGAAATCGGCGCGCACCTTGTCGAATCCGCCATAGCCGTCGACCAGCTTCTGCACCGTGCCCGGCAGGCTCTTGCCGCCGCCGCCCTTCTTCATCCACTGCCAGAAGTGGATGTGGTTGTAGTCCTGGCCCACATTGTTGATGAGCGGCTGGTTCTTGCCGGCGTAGGCCGCCGCGCAGATCTCCTCGATCGACTTGCCCTCGAGACCCGAGCCGACGATCAGCTTGTTGGCATTGTCGACATAGGCCTGATGGTGCTTGTCGTGATGGAACTGGAGCGTCTCGGCCGACATGTAGGGCGCGAGCGCATCATAAGCATAAGGCAGTTCGGGGAGCTTGAAGGTCACGGGGGCGTACTCCGGCTAGAGCGAATACCGTTTCGCCCCAATGCCTACCGGCTTGGGAGGTTCCATTCAAGCATTGTAGGGAAG
>JBFXEP010000251.1:0-5268 GCA_050179995.1 Hyphomicrobium sp. | reverse complement strand
GTCATTGCCTTCAAGAGGACCAGATGCCCCGTTCGCGCCGCAAATCGGAAAACATGAGCAAGCTCCAGGATGCGGAGCTGATGGCGGTCGTGCTCGAGGGCCGGCATGGAATGCTCGCCGCGGAGGTCGCGGATTTCTTCGCCCTCCTGCACAGGCAGTTGGGCGATGCGACCCGCTCCAAGTCGTGGGGCAACGTGGCGCGCACAGTGCGCCGACGCGAGTACGACCGGCTGCACGCGGCTTAGCTAACTCTCGGCATAAATGAACACGGCGAGGCGGCGGGGGCCGTGGGCGCCCTTCACGATCTTGCCGCCGATGTCTCCGGTGCGCGAGGCGCCCGAGATCATGTTCACCGCGCGCGGGAAGCGGCGTGCGCCCACATCGGCGCGAAGCCGCGCGAACGTCTCCTCGAACGACGCCAGGATGTCGGCCTCCGCCAGCGCCACGAGATGAACCTCGGGCAGGAAGGCGAGCGAGGCCGGACTCGCGGCCCTCGACGTCAGGATGAGCGTCCCGGTCTCGGCAACGCCAGCGACGGCGTGCGTCAGCGCCGCTGTGCCGTCGCCGAGCGTCTCTCCGGGCCGCCAGAGTTGCGGGACAAGCTCGTTCGGCCAGGCCAAGGTGGCCAGCCGATCGTCATCGCCGATGACGAGATGGGGCGTGCCGCCGAGACTGGAAAGGAATGCGGTGACTGCCGCCGGAAGTGCGCTCAAGCTGTCGACCGTGATGATCGCCGTGCCCTGCTGCTCGAGGCAGGACTTGAAGCGGGCGAGGCGCTCCGAGCCCTCCATGCGGGCGAGCGCGGGCCGCGGGTGAGGCGGTGGCGCGGACATCCATTCGGCGACGGAACGCCGGCGGGCGAGGTCGCTTGCCCCCTTGCGGAGGATACCGGCGCGAACGCGGGACAGGATCGAGGTGCGACTCATAGCGGGGTCCTCGTGGGCGGTGTTGCCCGCTTGCGCTTGCTCCAGAGCACCTGGAAGGTGTGTCCCTGGGGCGCCGGGAAGTCGCGCCCGCGCGTCCATGCCGTTGCGAGGGGCAGCCAGTGGAAGGCGCCCCGGGAGCGGCCGAGCAAAGACACCGCGCGGATGCCAAGGCGTGCCGCCAGGTGATAGAGGCGCGGGCGCTTGGCGAAGAAGCTCCAGGCGCGGAGACTGGCGCGCTCCCGGGCGCCGGAAGCAGATGCCAAGCTCTTCGTGCGCCAGTCGCGCATGAGGCGCGTCAGCGGGATCTTGACCGGGCAGACCTCCTCGCACTTGCCGCAGAAGGTCGATGCGCTCGGAAGATCGCGCGCGGCCTCGATGCCGAGGAAGGCCGGCGAGATCACGGCGCCGATGGGGCCTGCGTAGACCCAGCCGTAAGCGTGACCGCCGACGGCATTGTAGATCGGGCAGTGGTTGAGGCAGGCGCCGCAGCGGATGCAGCGCAGGGCCTCGCTGAGCCCGGACCTCAGCATCTCGCTGCGCCCGTTATCGAGGATGACGATGTGGCACTCGGCGGGCCCGTCCGGGTCGCCCGTGGCCTTGGGGCCGGTCAGCAGGCTGGTGTAGGCGGTCATGTCCTGGCCGGTCGCCGAACGGGCGAGCACGCGCAGCAGCGTCGCGAGGTCGGCGAGGGTGGGCACGACCTTGTCGATGGCGGCGAGCACGATGTGCGTCTTGGGGAGATGGGCCGAGAGGTCGCCGTTGCCCTCGTTGGTGACGATCACCGCCGACCCCGTCTCGGCGACGAGGAAGTTCGCGCCCGTGATGCCGATGTCGGCGGCGAGGAAGCGCTCGCGCAGGACGGCGCGCGCCTCCGCCACCAGAAGCTCCGGCGTTTCGAGGCGGCGCTCCGGCGCGAGATGGGCATGCACGCGGCGGAAATCGGCTTCCACCTCGTCCTGGCTCAGGTGGATGGCGGGGGCGATGATGTGGCTCGGCGTCTCGCCGCGGATCTGCAGGAGGTATTCGCCGAGGTCGCTCTCGAACACCTTCATGCCGAGGCTTTCGAGGCAGGAATTGAGGGCGATCTCCTCGGAGACCATCGACTTGCCCTTGACCACCAGACGCGCGCCGCGCGCGACGGCGAGGTGGGCGATGATTGTGCGTGCCTCGGCAGCGTCCTCGGCCCAATGAATGCGGCTGCCGGCGGCCTCGGCCTTGGCGGCGAAGGCCTCGAGGTAGAGGTCGAGATGGCGCAGCGTGTGGTCGCGGATGTCGCGGGCCGCATCGCGCAGGGCCTCGAACTCGGGCACGCGGGCCTTGGCGGCGGTGCGCTGGGCGACGAGGCCGCCGGGGAGGCCGGCGAGCGCCTTGGCGAGCTTCGCGTCGGCGAGCGCTTTCTCGACGCTCGATTTGAATGCGGCGGTGGCGGGCGTCATGGGCTCGCCGTGTCCCGCCAGGCGATGGGCGGGGCCTGCAACTCGCCGGCCAGCACCTCGGCCACATGGCGGCAGGGCAGCGCGCGTCCGGTCCGATTGAGGCGTCCGGCGAGGTTCATGAGGCATCCGAGGTCGCCGCCTGTGACGAGGTCAGGTGCGGGCGCGCCGAGGTCGGCGATCTTGCGGTCCGCCACCGCCGTGGAGATGGCCGGGTATTTGACGGAGAAGAGGCCGCCGAAGCCGCAGCAGGCCGTGGTCTCAGCCGCCTCGACCAGCTCGAGGCCATCAACCGCCGCCAGGAGCTGGCGCGGCTCGCTTCGGATACCAAGCTCGCGCAGGCCCGAGCAGGCGTCGTGATGGACGACGCGGCCCTCGAACCGGGCGCCGGTTTGCGTTTTGCCCCGGACGTTGACCAGGAACGAGGTCAGCTCGTGCACCCGCTCGGCGAAGGCCTTGGCCTCGAACTCCGCCTCGCCGCGGCCTTTGAACAGCGCCGGGTAGTGGAGGCGCAGCATGGCGGCGCAGGAGCCCGAGGGCGCGACGACGAAATCGCAGCCGTCGAAGCTCTGCATGGTCTGAAGCGCCAGCGCGCGCGCTGTGTCCGGGTCGCCGGCGTTGTGGGCTGGCTGGCCGCAACAGGTCTGGCCGGCGGGCACGACCACGGTGCAGCCCGCCTCCTCGATTAGGCGCGCGGCGGCGAATCCGACCGACGGGCGCATCAGGTCGACGAGGCAGGTGACGAAAAGCCCGACGCGTGGATGCACGAAGGCACTCTTGGTTGGTCTCGCACGCGCTCGGCGCGCTGCGCGAATCTCTAGCGGCGATCGGCCAAGCCTATCCGCTGAGGGCCGATTTCGCCACAGCGACGGCGAAACCTCCCATCGGCCGTGGCGCCCTCGTCTGTTGCCGGGGGCGCGTCTCCGTGCCAGACTCGGCTTCCTGCCGCGCGCGGCGGTGCGCGGCAGCGCGAGCGGCGCCGTTTCGTTGGCTTGCACGTTGCCTTCCATATCGCAATCCGTGCGCCGTTCGTCTATGAAGCCGTGCGCCGCGTTGCCGCCGGTTGCGTCGCGGCCCAGAAAAGGAACTGGCATGTCGATCGAGCTGCCCCTTGCCGATGCCGATATCGTGGCACGACGGGACGAGATCGCGCGCGACCTCGCGGCCATCTGCGGGGCGGACGCCGTGATCTCAGATGAAGACGGGCGGCGCGCGTTCGAGACGGACGCGCTCACGGCCTATCGGCGGATGCCGCTCGCCGTCGTGCTGCCGTCGACGACGGAGGAGGTCGCCGACGTGCTGCACTACGCGAAGGCGAACGGTATTCGCGTCGTGCCGCGCGGAGCAGGCACCTCGCTCTGCGGCGGGGCGCTGCCGCTCGAGGATGCGATCGTGGTCGGCGTCTCGAAGATGAACCGCGTGCTCGAGATCGATTTTCACAACCGGTTCGCCCGCGTCGAGGCGGGGATCACCAACCTCGCCATCTCGGCCGCGGTCTCGCCGCAGGGGTTCTTCTACGCGCCGGACCCGTCGAGCCAGCTCGCCTGCACGCTCGCCGGCAACATCGCCATGAACTCGGGCGGGGCGCATTGCCTGAAGTACGGCGTCACGACCAACAACGTGCTCGGCTTGAAGCTCGTGACCATGGACGGCGAGATCGTCGAGTTCGGGGGCGCGCACCTCGATGCGGAGGGCTATGACCTGCTGGCGCTGATCGTCGGATCCGAGGGCCAGTTCGGCCTCGTCACCGAGGCGACTGTGCGCATCCTCAGGGCGGCGGAGGGGGCGCGGCCGATGATGATCGGCTTCGAATCCTCGGCCAAGGCCGGCATCTGCGTGGCGCGCATCATCGCCTCCGGCATCATCCCGGTCGCCATCGAGTTCATGGACAGGCCGGCGATCGAGGTGTGCGAGGCGTTCGCCAAGGCCGGCTATCCGACCAACGTCGAGGCGCTGCTGATCATCGAGGTCGAGGGCTCCGAGCAGGAGATCGCCGACCGGCTGGCCTACATCGCCTCCATCGCGCACGAGCTCAATCCGATGGCGCTCGTGGTCAGCGCCTCGGACGAGCAGAGCGCCAAGATCTGGAAGGGCCGCAAGTCGGCGTTCGGCGCCATCGGGCGGCTGTCGGACTACTACTGCATGGATGGCACCATCCCGCTCGCGCACCTGCCGCATGTGCTGGAGCAGATCGCCGAGATCTGCCGCGGGCATGGGCTGCGCGTGGCCAACATCTTCCACGCGGGCGACGGCAACCTGCACCCGCTCGTCATGTACGACGCAAACAATCCGAGCGAGGCGCTCAAGGCCGAAGCCGCGGGGGCGGAGATCCTGAAGCTCTGCGTCTCGGTCGGCGGGTGCCTCAGCGGCGAGCATGGGGTCGGCATCGAGAAGCGCGATCTCATGTCGGTGCAGTTCACCGATGACGATCTCGCGGTGCAGCTCCGGATCAAATCGGTGTTCGACCCGGACTGGCTCTTGAACTGCGGCAAGGTGTTTCCGCTGGATGCGGTGGAGCGGGCGATGGCGGCGCATGCCGCGACACGCGCCGACGACGGTCAGGCCGATCCGGCCGAGGCGGCTTAGGAGTGCACGCATGAACGACATCATGCGCCCCGCCACGGAGTGGGAGCTCAAGAGCATGATGATGGCGCTCGCCGAGCGCGCGATCCCGGTCGAGGTGCTGGGCTCGGGCTCGAAGCGCGGCATCGGCCGGCCGGTGCTGGCGCCGGTGGCGCTCACCACGGGTGCCATGCGCGGCATCTCGCTCTATGAGCCGGCCGAGCTCGTGATGAGCGCGCGCGCGGGAACACCGTTGTCGCAGATCGAGGTCGAGCTCGCCTCGCGCGGGCAGATGCTGCCCTTCGAGCCCATCGATCTCGGCTTCGCGCTCGGCACCAACACATCGC
>JBFXEP010000250.1:0-5268 GCA_050179995.1 Hyphomicrobium sp. | reverse complement strand
GGACGGGGTTCTCCTCGTCGATCCAGTCGTCGAGGCACTCCGGTAAAAGGGTCGACTGTCCCCGATCTGCCCCCTCGACGAACCGCTTCATGATCATCCCCCCGCAGAATCATCAGGGGAATCATAGTATGGCGGTTCTTTTCACACAGCCAGGGCCACTAGACGACACACTGCCCCCCAGCATTCTTGATCCGTCGCGCGACGGAAGCCCGCGGTCGCGGGCGTCTCTCAGGCGGAGGCGCTTACTTCGCCTCGAGCTTGAAGCCCGGCGTGTCGATGAGCACGGTGGCCTGCTGGCTGTCGTAGTAGAGGTAGCCGAGCACGCCGACGGCGATCAGCAACGCCAGGATGATCAGGTTCTTGAGGTCGGTCATGGTGCGCTCCCTATGTCCTTGATGCTCCTCTGCCACAGGGCTCGGCCGGGGACAAGCGCCGCCGCTGTGGACGAGGGTCGTTAGGGTTCGCCTCAGGCAGGGCGCCGTGGGAGGCTTCGCAGTAAGCGAATCGGGGACGGGGGTCTCGGACATGACGGCTTTGCGCAAGGTGCGCATCCCGGCGAGCGCGCCGGAGGAGACGGCCTTTCTCGGCGTCACGCAGTCGGCGCGGGGCTATATGTGGCGCGAGGCGCTGGAGGCGTCCCGCGTCAAGGAGGCGATCGCCATCAGCCAGCAGCACGGGTTGCCGGAGCTGCTCGGGCGGGTGCTCGCCGCGCGCGGGGTCGGGCGCGACGAGGTGGCGGTGTTTCTCGATTCCACCATCCGGGCGCTGATGCCGGACCCGTCGACACTCACCGACATGGAGAAGGCCGCGCGGCGGATCGCGGACGCCGTGACGCGGCGCGAGCGCGTCGCCATCTTCGGCGACTATGACGTGGACGGGGCGTGCTCGTCGGCGCTGCTCGCGCGGTTTCTCGCCCATCATGACGTGGCGAGCCGGATTTACATTCCGGACCGGCTCACCGAGGGCTACGGCCCGAACGCGGCGGCGCTCGATCAGCTGATCGGCGAGGGCGCGCGCCTCATCGTGACGGTCGACTGCGGGACGACGAGCGTGGACGTGCTCGCGGGCGCGGCGCGGCGCGGCGTCGACGTGGTCGTCATCGATCACCATCAGGCGGACGAGGTGCTGCCGGCGGTGCACGCGCTCGTCAACCCGAACCGGCTCGACGACATCTCGGGGCAGGGACATCTCTGCGCCGCGGGCGTGACGTTCCTCACGCTGGTCGCGACCGTGCGCGAGCTCAGGTCGCGCGGCGTCTATGGCGTGGGCACGCCGGAGCCGAAGCTCATCGGCGATCTCGATCTCGTGGCGCTGGCGACGGTCGCCGACGTGGTGCCGCTCAAGGGGCTCAACCGGGCCTACGTGACGCAGGGACTCAAGGTGATGCGGGCGCGCGAGAATCTGGGGCTGCGTGCGCTCGCCGATGCGGCGGGGCTCGCGGAAGCGCCCAACGCCTATCACCTCGGCTTCATCCTCGGGCCGCGCATCAATGCGGGCGGACGCATCGGGGACGCGGCGCTCGGCGCGAAGCTGCTCTCCACCGAGGACGAGGGCGAGGCGGTGCGCATCGCCGTGCTGCTCGACCGGCTCAACAAGGAGCGGCGCGAGATCGAGCAGGCGGCACTCGAGGACGCCGTCGCCATGGCCGACCGCATGCTCGGCGAGACGCCGAACACGAGCGTGCTGATGGTCGGATCGCCCGACTGGCATCGCGGTGTGGTCGGGCTCATCGCGAGCCGGTTGACGGAACGCTTCCGGCGACCGTCGTGCGTGATCGCCTGGGACAAGGAGGCCGCGGGCGGCATCGTCGCGGGCACGGGGTCGCTCAGGAGCGTGGCCGGCATCGACATCGGCGCGGCGGTGCGCGAAGCGGTGCAGGCGGGGCATCTTCTCAAGGGCGGCGGGCACGCGATGGCGGCGGGGCTCACTGTCGACCGCGCGAAGATCGATGCGCTGGCGGACTTCTTCGCGGCGACGCTCGCCGATGCGGCGGCGCGGCTCGCGGAGCGGGCCGCGCTCATGGTCGACGGCGCGCTGACGCCCTCGGCGGCCAACGATACGCTGCTCGATCTCATCGAGCGCGCGGGGCCCTACGGGCAGGGCAATCCGCAGCCGCGCTTCGTGTTTCCGGCGCATCGGGTGCGCTTCGTGAAGCCGGTTGGCACGGCGCATCTGCGCTGCGTGCTCGAAGCGGGTGACGGCTCGCGGCTCGACGCGGTGGCGTTCCGGGCCGCGGGGCAGCCGCTCGGCGATCTTCTCATGGAGGCCGCGGGCGGATTGCCGGTGCATGTCGCGGGGCAGCTCAAGCGCGACACCTGGGGCGGGCGAAACCGGATCGAGCTCCAGATCGATGACGCGGCCGATCCGCGCAAGCTTTAGGCCTCCTCGGCAAGGGCGCGAGCGCGCCTGCTTCAGGGCGGCGGGCCTCGGCTTGCGTCTTCCGGTAAACCTTCCTATACCTCGCTGCCCGCCGCAGCCCATGGCCTGGCGCCGGCTCGCGGGGTCCCTTCGTCTATCGGTTAGGACGCGAGATTTTCAATCTTGAAAGACGGGTTCGACTCCCGTAGGGACCGCCACTGACTTTTTTATCAAGTGTCTTCATGGCGTTATGGGTGGTTGCCTGGCGGGCATGATCGCCTACAGCGTGTTCTTGAAGATCTTCCCATCCTTCATGATGACGACGAGGTTTTTGGCCGGGTCCTCAAGCAACGTGATGTCGGCTATGGGATCCCCGTCGACCAGCAGGAGATCGGCGAGCGCGCCTTCCTCGACGACGCCGAGCTTGCCCGGGTACGGGTTGCGCTCACCGGACATCGCCAGCAACTCGGCGTTGGTTCCGGTTGCCATGGCGAGCGTTTCGGCGGGGGTGTACCAGCGCGCAAACTTGACCAGCAGCTCTCCTTGGCGCCGCGCGAGCCTCTGCGAAAAAAGTATGTCCGTGCCCCAAGCCGTCTTGAGCTTGTACTTTTTTGCGAGTGCGATGGTCTTGTCCGTCCCCGCGAACACCGTGAACGCCTTGGCGCGCTCTTGCGATCCGGGCGGAAACGCATCAGCCATCTCGTCCGGGAACGCCTGGGTGCTGAGCCAGACGCCTCGCTCGCCGATCAGCTTAGCCGTCGCATCGTCCATGAGGTGGCCGTGCTCGATGCACTTCACGCCGGCGGCGATGGCGCGCTGTATCGAAACCGGCGTGTAGGCGTGCACTGTTACGTACGTGCCCCAGTTCTCGGCCGCTTCGACAGCAGCGCGCAACTCGGTCTCCGTGAAGGTGGAGGCATCAAGCGGGCTGTTGGGCGACGCCACTCCCCCTCCCGCCGTGAGCTTGATTTGCGACGCGCCCTTCAGAAGCTGCTCGCGCACCCGCACGCGGACTTCGTCCGGGCTGTCGGCGACCATGGAGGCGCCGGTCCGCTCCTGGCGCGACAGGGGCGCGCCGACGACGCGCGGCAACTCATTGGCATTGCGAAAGTCGCCGTGGCCACTGGTGACCGTGATGATGGCGCCGGACGGATAGATGCGCGGTCCAACGGCGATCCCCTCGTCGATGGCGCGTTTCAATCCGAACGATGGCCCGCCCACGTCGCGAACGGTCGTGAACCCGCGCATCAGCGTGTCCGTTGCCTCGGCTCCTGCGAGCAAATTCAGATAGCCGATGTCGTCCGCGAGCAATTGCGCCGGCGTGGGCCGAACGAGCATCGCATGCCAATGCGCATCGATGAGGCCCGGCATGAGCGTGCGGCCGCCACCGTCTATGATCTTGGGCGAGGGGCCGCCATCGATCGGAATAGGGTCCTTTGAGATGACCTCGATCGTGTTGCCGCGGACCAGAACATTCATGGTCCCGCTGAGCGTGTCGCTCTTGCCGTCGAAGATGCGGACGTTCTCAAACAACGTGACAGCGGGCGGCTCGGCAGCGTGCGCGGTATGCGTGAGACAAAGGACGGCGGCAACAACTGAAGTCCGGCAAAGCATTGGATCCTCCTGCGGAGTCCCCCATTGCGCCTAACTATCCATAGTCGTGCCACTCAAATTGAGTGTCCGCTGTCGGCCCACCGCCTACTGGTTAAGATTCGCCTCGGCGGCCTCAGGCGTGCACGCCTCGCCGATCAACGAATTTGAAGGCCGGCGAGAACGAGATCACTGGAGCGACGCGCGAGCTCAATCGGAGAATGAATTCATTGTGGATTCGATTAACTACATTCCGCTGTCTAAAGACATTTCGTTACAACCCAAAAGAAATGCGCCTATAGTTTCGTTCTACGGGGGACACTTGGTGATGAGAAAACGATCGCTAAGGAGTCCAGACAATGAAACTTTCCCTCACGTCCGCCATTGCGATTGCAGCAATCGGAGCCGCCTCGGCACCCGCGATTGCTGACGATGGGATTTCGCCCAAAGGACCGCCCCAGACAATGGGCGATCAAGGAAAGCTCCCCGCCAGCGAAACGATGCGTAACGCCGTGCCCGACATGACGGGCCCGAGTACCGGCGCGGCCGGCGAAAGCACAGGAACCAGCGGCTCAGGCCTCAGAATGGGTGACGAGGCTGGCAAGCTTCCCGCTACAGGAACCGTGAGCGGTGCGGTTCCCGAAATGCGCGGTCCGGTCCCGGAGGAAAAGTAGTTTGTCCGCAGCGTTGCCCGGCTGCCGATCGCTTGAAGTTCAAAACACCAAAAACGCGTTCTCAGGAATGCCTGTTTCCCGGGAATGACGGAGTGTGCCAATTCCGCTCGACCGATGTCCGGTCAATGTGAAAGGTCAGCCTCATGTACGACAATACCGTTACCGATTCGGATCCTCGCCTGGCGACGACAAGCTGGTGGGGAGCGCTCTTGCTCGGCGTGGTTTTCGTTGCCGCCGGCATGTTTATTCTGGGTGATGTCGCCCTTGCCACGGTTATCAGCGCGGTCGTGATCGGCATGCTCCTGCTCGTCGCCGGCGCATCCGAGGTCGTCCATGCCTTCTCCGCAGCGCATTGGCGCGGGCTCACATTCAGGTTGCTGATCGGCGCGCTCTACGGAATCTGCGGCGCGGCCCTCATCGCCGACCCGCTGTTCGCATCCGTCGTGCTCACGTTGGTGTTTGCTTTGGGTTTGATCGTGTCAGGCGTCGTGCGCATCTTCCAGGCCTTCCAGTACTGGCGGTGGTACGGATCTCTGCTCCTCCTATCGGGGGTGATCGGCATCGTCGCCGGTTTTGTGATCCTTGCGAAATGGCCCGTCAGCGGGCTTTGGGTGTTGGGCACGCTGGTCGGCATTGACCTGTTGTT
>JBFXEP010000249.1:0-5273 GCA_050179995.1 Hyphomicrobium sp. | reverse complement strand
TGTCGCAGGAGGAGGCGCGCCAGTCGGTCAAGGAGCAGCTCAAGACGGCGGAGGTGGAGATCGCACTCGGCAAGCAGCTTTCGGCGGCGCTGCTCGCCTCGCAGGGGGAGCTAGCGCACCGCGTGGGCCGCATGCGGCGCGCGTTCGCCAAGCAGTACGGCTTCGTGGTGCCGGACATCCGCATCAGCGACGATCTCGGCATTCCGCCCAAGACCTACCAGATCAAGATCCACGGCACGGTGGTGGCGGCGGAGGAGCTCCGGATCGGCGACCTCCTGGTCATCACGGGCGACGGGCCGGTGCCGGACGTGCCCGGCGACGAGACGCGGGAGCCCGCCTTCGGCATGAAGGCGTTCTGGGTCTCGGAGATGTTCGCCAACGCGGTCAGACGCGAGGGCTTCAATCCGGTCGATCCGATGTCGGTCATGCTCACGCACCTGCGCGAGGTGATCCGCGGCAACCTGGCGCAGCTCCTGTCGTACAAGGACATGCGCTCGCTCATCGAGCGGCTCGAGCCCGAGTACAAGCGCCTCGTCGACGAGATCATTCCGTCGCAGCTCTCCTACTCGGGGCTGCAGGCGGTGTTGAAGCTGCTCCTCTCCGAGCGCGTCTCGATCCGCAACCTGCACCTCATCCTGGAGGCGATCGCCGAGGTGGCCCCGCACGTGCGGCGCGCCGAGCAGCTCGCCGAGCATGTGCGCATGCGCATGGCGCAGCAGATCTGCGGCGACCTGGCGGATGCCGGCGTGCTCAAGGTGCTGAGGCTCGGCAACCGCTGGGATCTGGCGTTCCACCAGAGCCTCAAGCGCGACGCCAAGGGCGAGGTGGTGGAGTTCGACATCGACCCGCGCCTGATCGAGCAGTTCGGCGCCGAGGCCTCGAAGTTCATCCGCGGCATCCTGAACCAGGGGCATCAGTTCGTGCTGGTCTCGGCGCCCGATGCGCGTCCCTATGTGCGCATGGTGACGGAGCGGCTGTTCCCGACGCTGCCGGTGCTCTCGCACCTCGAGATCGCGCGCGGCGTGCAGGTCAAATCGCTGGGCAACATCTCGTGACGCCGATCACGCCCGGGATGGTTCTTCTCACCTTCCTGATGTTCTGCCGTATCGGCGGCTGCCTGATGCTGATGCCGGGTTTCGGCAATCACCGCATCCCGCCGCAGGTGCGGCTGTTTCTCGCCGTGTCGGTGACGCTGGCGCTGGCGCCGCTGCTCATCCCCGAGCTCGAGGGCGACATCGCCAAGGCGACCGTGCCGGTGGTCGTGCAGCTGATCGCCTCCGAGACGCTGATCGGGGCCATGATCGGGGTGATGGCGCGCCTCTTCTTCCTGGCGCTGCAGTTCATGGGTACGGCGGCGACCATGCTGGTGGGCTACAGCGGCCAGGCCGACCCGCCGATCGAGGAGATGGAGCCGGCGCCGGCCATGGCGACGCTTCTGACGCTCACGGCGACGGTGCTTTTGTTCGCGACCGGGCTGCACGTGGAGGTGATGCGGGCGCTCGTGGCGTCCTACTCCGTGCTCTCGCTGACGGACATGTTCAACCCGCAGTTCGCGCTCGCCAAGGTGACGGATGCGGCGTCGGATTCGTTCATCCTCATCGCGCAGCTCCTGGCGCCGTTCCTCGCTTATTCTCTGATCGTCAACTTCCTGTTCGGTATCCTGAACAAGATGACGCCGATGATTCCGGTCTACTTCATCTCGCCGCCGTTCCTCATGGCGGGAGGGCTCCTGCTCCTCTACTTCACGTTCAGCGAGGGGTTGAAGCTGTTCATCAGCGGGTTCCAGATGTTTCTTGCCAACGGGTAACTCCAAATGCGCGATCGCGTGAAGAGCCTGAAGCGCATCCTCGACGTGCAGCGGCATATGCACAACCTCGAGGAGCTCAAGTTCGCGCGCCTGAAGCAGAAGGTCTCCCTATGCCAAGGCGAGCAGCGGGCGCTGGCGGAGGCGCTTTCGGACGAGGGTGCGCTGCACGGCCTGTTCCTGGACGTGACCGTGCGGCGCTTGAAGTCGCTGCGGCAGGAGGAGAGCCGGCTCGCGCCGGAGGTCGAGGCGCAGGCCAAGGTGGTCGTCGAGCACGGCGGGCGCATGCGCAACTCGGAGCGGCTTGCGGCCGAGCTTGCGGTCGAAGTGCGGCGCGTCGACGAGCGCGAGGAGCTGGAGCAGCTGCTCGAAGCGGGGCTCGCCCAGAAAAACGCAAGCCCCGAGCAAGACCGGTGAGTCATGCTGGTGGCATGGACATCGCTCACGAGAGGCTGCGTTGACGTCGGAGCTCACAGTCCGGCCGCTTCAGAAGACGACGGCGCACGAGCCTGCGCCGCTCGCCTCGCGCGCGCCGTACGTGAACAAGACCGCCGACGCGGCGCAGAAGTTCGAGGCGTTCGTGCTGCAGGTTTTCATCCAGGAGATGATGCCTAAGGAGTCCGAGGCCGTGTACGGCTCGGGTGTCTCGGGTGATTTCTGGAAGTCGATGATGTCCGAGAAAATCGCCGAGCAGGTCGCCGAGCGCGGCAGCGTCGGCATCGCCGACTATGTGCGGGCGGGCAATGCCGTGCCGCATCGGCCCGGCGGGTTCAATCCGCTCGACGTGATGAGCCAGCTGCCGGCCGCAAACGGCCTCGAGGCGCTCGTCGCCGATCCATCCAACCCCGGAGAGTAGCCATGTACGATGCCCCCGCCCTTGCACGATCCGAGTCAGCGCCCGGCGCGGTGCGGGGGACCGCGTCGCACTCCACCGTGGCGGTGTCGATCCAGCGGCTCGAGGAGATCGTGGACCAGGAGACGCTCGCGCTCAGGACGCGCAAGGCGATCAATCTCAAGGACTTCAATGATCGCAAGAGCCAGGCCCTGCTCGAGCTGACGCGCTCGCTCAAGCATCTCGAGGGCGCGGGGCCCGATCCCGCGCTGGCGGCGCGCGTCGGCGCACTCAAGGTGAAGCTCGCCGTCAACCAGGCGGCGCTGCGCGTGCATCTCGAGGCGGTGCGGGAGGTGTCGGCCACCATCTCGGACGCGCTGCGGCAGGCCGAGTCCGACGGGACCTACACGCAGGCCATCTCATCGGCGCCCAGACGCCCATGATGAAGGCGCTTTTCATCGGTCTCTGGGCTTCGGTGGTTTCGCTCGGCGCCGCCTTCGGCATGCTCGAATGGCAGAAGAGCAATCAGGCCGGCGCCTCGGCCGCGACCGAGATGCTGCTTGAGGAATACCGCACCAAGGCCATCAACGTGCCGATCATCGGCTCGGGCACGATCCAGGGCTACATGGTGGCGCAGTTCGTGTTCACGGTGGATGCGAACCTGCTGCACAAGCTGCAGGTCAATCCCGAGATCTATGTGCTCGACGAGGCGTTCAAGACCATCTATGCGGGTGAGCAGGTCAACTTCCAGAACATGAAGAAGCAAGATCTGCCGGTGCTGGCCAAGAAGCTCGGCGACAACGTCAACAAGCGCCTCGGCCAGAGCCTCGTGCAGGAAGTGCTGATCGACCAGCTGGCCTACATTCCCAAGAAGGATATGCGCGGTCCCGGCACGAAGTGAGGCCGCGGCAGCTAGCGCTGCTGCGGCGGCGCTTTCTTGTCGTCCCCTTCGGCGCCGCTTGCGAGCGCGCGGGCGATCTCCTGGAACGGATCGGCACTCGGGGGGTCGGCCAGCGTCTGCTTCATCGCCTCGTAGAGCTTCGGCACGATGTCGATCGCCTTGTCGAGCTCGGCGTCGGCGCCTTTCTGGTAGCCGCCCATCAAGCGCAAATCGCGCGTATCCTCGAAGTGGGAAATCATGGCGCGCAGCATCATCACGAGCTTGCGCTGCTCGGGCGACCAGACCGTATTGGCAAGGCGCGAGACGGACTGCAGCACGTTGACGGCGGGATAGCGGCCCTGGTCGGCGATCTTGCGGTCGAGGACGATGTGACCGTCGAGCGTGCCGCGGATGCTGTCGGCGATAGGGTCGTTGTGGTCGTCGCCGTCGACCAGCACGGAGAAAACGCCGGTGATGGAGCCGGTGCCCTCGGCGCCGGCACCCGCGCGCTCGAGGAGCTTCGGCAGCTCGCTGAAGACGGACGGCGTGTAGCCGCGCGCCACGGGGGCCTCTCCGGCCGCGAGGGCGACCTCGCGCGTGGCGTGGGCGAAGCGGGTGACCGAGTCGACGATGAGCAGCACGCTGTCGCCCGCGTCGCGGAAGAACTCGGCGATGGCGAGCGCGGTCTTGGGCGCCAAGCGGCGCATCATCGGGCTCTCGTCGCCGGTCGAGACGACGGTGACGGCGCGGCTACGGTTCTGGGCGAGGGCGTCCTCGAGAAACTCGCGCACCTCGCGGCCGCGCTCGCCGACGAGGGCGAGGACGACGGTGTCGAAGCCTTTCGAGCGGGCGAGCATGGAGAGAAGCGTCGATTTGCCGACGCCGAGCCCGCGAAGATGCCGATGCGCTGGCCGGCGCAGAGCGGCGTGAACAGGTCCATCACCCGTACGCCGGACTTCAACGGCGCGCGCACGCGCTGGCGGCTCATGGCGGAGGGCGGCTCGGCGTCGAAGGCATAGGCGCGCTGTCCCTCGCGCAGGGGGCCCTGGCCGTCGATGGGGGCGCCGAGGGCATTCAGGACGCGGCCTTTCCATGAGGCGTCGGGCTTCAGACTCTGGTTGCCGCGCAGCCAGGCGATCTCGCCGGGGCCGATCTTGAGGTTGGCGTCGAACGGCTTGATGGTGGCGCCGGCCTCGTCGATGCGCACCACCTCGCCGAGCTGCGGGTTCGGACCCGAGCCGAAGGCGATGCAATCTCCGAGCTTCAGGTGGCGTGAAAGCCCCGCAACCTGCACGTAGGCCGGGGTGACGTGGGTGACCCTGCCGCCGATGCGGGTCAGGGTGAGGGCGGCCGAGGCGGCAGCGATGCTGCGGTCCAGCTCGCCGAGGACGGTCGAGCCGAGGGGCGCGGCGCGCGCTTGCAAGGCGTCGTCCTTGATCGCCTCGTTCATCGCATGTCCTCAGCGCGGCTTCATGTCAGGCGTGCTTCCGGCGTCTCTGGCGCTGGCCTCAACTCGTCTCGCCGAGGGCGCGGACGGCCGAGGACAGGGTGTCCTCGGACTTCGCCAGGGTGTTCGAGATCGAATCGAACGAGCGCTGGATCTGGATCAGCCGCGAGATCTCGGAGACCGGATTGACGTTCGACTGCTCCATGAAGCCCTGCAGCACGCCGACGCGGCTGAAGTCGAGCGCCGGCTCGGCCGCCACGTCGGGCAGCACGCCGGAGTTGTCGAAGCGCGTGAGATTGGCCTCGGGCGG
>JBFXEP010000248.1:0-5303 GCA_050179995.1 Hyphomicrobium sp. | reverse complement strand
TCAAGGATGAGGCGCGTAGCGTCGCCTTCTACAGCCAGGCGTTCGGGCTTTCGGTGGCGGACCGGGTCGACTTTGCCGACTTCACGCTCATCTACCTCCGGAACCCCGAGGCGGACTTCGAGGTGGAGCTCACGGTCAACAAGGGCCGGGCGGAGCCCTACGACCTCGGCAACGGGTACGGGCACATCGCGTTCGTGGTCGACGATCTCGAGGGGACGCGGGCGCGGATCGCCGACGCGGGGTATTCTCCGAAAGATATCAAGCAGATGACGCATGAGGGGAAGCCGTTCGGGCGGTTCTTCTTCATCGAGGACCCGGACGGCTACAAGATCGAGGTGCTGGAGAAGGGCGGGCGGTTCAAGTAGGGCCAACCGGCAGCAGGCAGAGGGGAGGACGGCTTCACCCCGGCCAGTGCTGTCCCGCTCCTCGCAGCGGGCGCAAGCCTCGCATCAGCAAATGCCTGTAACCATCTGACTCTCCGTATCGTTTCGTGCCTGGCACTTGCCGATGCAGCCACCCGCGCATCAGGTCGTGCCGGGGCCTGAAACGTCTCGTGCCCGTTCACGGGCGTCAGAGGCCGGCCATGCACCAGATCGTGCCCAAGGCATCAGCCGTTGCAGACCCGCTGGACCATCTGGTGCCAGGGGCTGCGGCCGCCGTTCCCGCGGCGCCCTCCGCACTCTTCTGCCCGCATACCGGCGCGCCATGCGCGGCGCTGGCCTCGCTCTTCTCCTCTCTTTCGCCCTCCGGAGAGGAGGCTTGCGGCTGGCTCCGGGCGCTCGCGCCGTGCTCGCATTGCCGCGTCGCCTTCGAGGCCGGCCGCGACCGGCTCCGCCATCTGCGCCTCGGGCAGAGGGAGCGGGACATCCTGCTCGCGGCCGCCTCCGGCGCGCCCCTGGTCGTCACAGAGCGGGGCATGTTGCGCTCGGCAAGCGCCGCGCGGCGGCGGGCGGCGCTCTCGCTCGGGAAGGCCGGCCTCGTGCGCTCGCTGGCGGCAGACGCCGGCACCGGTGGCGGGACGGCGCGGTCGACCGTGGCGCTGACCGAGCTCGGCCACTATGTCATGGCGGCTTACGGACGATATCTCGCGGGCGGGAAGCCCATCCGCTGGACGCGCCCGGCGCGCGCCGCGGAGCTGCCGGGCCGTGATCCCAGTCTGCTCCGGGAGGAGGCGCTCGCGCGCACGCAGGCGGCGCTGCGCGACATCCTGATGGACCTCAAAGGGGTGCTGCTCGCCGTCATCGGCCGGCCCGTCAAGGACCCGGGGCGCCTCGAAGCCGTGACGCGCCACCTCGAGCACAAGGCGGCCGTGCTCAAGGCCGTCCTGGCGCCCACGCGGGCGGGCGGCGCCTGAGTTCAATGGGCCGCGCCGGTGGCTTGAACGGCTGTACCGCCATCCCATATCAGGGACTCGCGCGGCGCCCGTTCACGGGGCCGCGAGGCGGTGATCCGATCCGATGCCGCCGCGTTTAAGGATCAAGAAGGTCGCTTATGGAAAGGGCTTTCGCAGTCATGAGCAGGCTATCTGTGCTCTCCAATCCGCTGCTGCTCGGCTTCGAGGAGATCGAGCGTCTCATCGACCGCACCGGCAAAGGCGGCAACGAGGGCTATCCCCCCTACAATATCGAGCGCATCGGCGCCTCCGAGGGCACGAAGGAAAAGCTGCGCATCACGATCGCGCTCGCGGGCTTCACCCGCGACCAGCTCGAGATCCTGGTTGAGGACAACCAGCTCACCGTGCGCGGCCGCCAACAGGACGACAAGACGCGCGAGTATCTCTATCGCGGCATCGCGACCCGGCAGTTCACGAGGACGTTCGTGCTCGCCGATGGGATCGAAGTGCAGTCGGCTGAGCTTTCTAACGGACTGCTTGCCATCGACCTCGTGCGGCACGAGCCGCATCGGCTGGTGCGCAAGATCGAGATCGGGTCGAGCTCGGGCTAATGCGGCGATTCGACGCGAAGCCTCGCGAATTGGCGAGCTAATGGCCTCGCTTAGGTGCCCGTCCGCTACAGCCAAACGTATCGAATCGTAGGATCATGGACGAATGGGCGCAGGAATTTTGGCGCCTCTTACGTTTCCATGACGTTGGAATACCTCGACAGAGGAGGAGTTGCGTCATGAATGAAGCTTCAGCAAAGCGGCGCCGGTCCACCGAGCAGCCCGTGGCTCCCGTGATGAGCGAGTTCGAACTCGCAAGCCTCGGTGGCGGACAGGTCGCCTACATCAAAACCATGTCGTCCGAAGAGGCGCTCAAGATGTTTCCGGCGATCGAGGATCTGCCGCGCGGCATCAACCTCTTTGCGCTGCATGCAGCGGACGGCACGCCGATCGCGCTCACCGACACGCGGCAGGCTGCCCTCAGTCACGCCATGGACGGCGAGCTCGAGATCGCAAGCGTGCACTAGCTACGATCGATGATTCACGCTTCGAACTGATAGGGTTCGAAGCGATCATGGTCTAACCGACGCTGAAATCCGATGAACACGAAGGGCGGGCCTGCGATGCAGGCTCGCCCTTTTGCTTTCTCCCGTCATTCCGGGCGAAGCGAGCTTACGGGTTCCCGCTCTGCGCTCGGCTTACGCCGTCGCTTGGCGGGAATGACGAAGTGAGGAGTGCTACTTCGCCTTGCAGGCGTCGAGGAGCTGCTGACGCTTCACGAGCTCACTCCGCCATTGGTCGGGGGTGACACTCGCGCACCAAGCGATGTGCGTCTTGAGGTCCGAGCTCCAGGACGAGCCGGTGAAGCCGCATTTCAACTCGACGTTCTGCTGCTGCTGGCCAATGGCGCGCTTGCCGTAGAGATCGCAAGCTGCATCCGCATGCGCCGTCTGCGGCAGAGCGCTCGCGGCGATGACGGCAAGGGAGGCGGCAAGTGCGAGACGCGGCGTCGGCATCGGCTTCTCCCTTCCTTGGCTTGGTGTCGAATGTGGACCCGCGGCCGCCCCGAGTTCAAGCCTCGGCGCGCGAAGGGAGACTCTGCTCAGCCCTTCATGCGCGCGGTGATGGTGCGCATCGCCTCGAGCGCGGACGGCGTCCAGGCCGCGGCGTTGGACGAGATCAGGTTGGCCTCCGAGCGCAGGATCACGCCGTCGTCGAGGATGCGAAGCCCGTTGGCGGCGAGCGTGGTGCCGGTGGTGGTGATGTCGACGATCAGCTCGGCGGTGCCGGCCGCGGGCGTGCCTTCGGTGGCGCCCAGGCTCTCGACGATGCGGTAGTCGGAGAGACCCTTGGCGGCGAAGAAGCGCCGGGTGAGGTTCAGGTACTTGGTGGCGACGCGATACCAGCGTCCGTGCGCGCGGCGGAAGGGAAGGGCGACCTCGGCGAGGTCGGCCATGGTGCGCACGTCGATCCAGCAGTCGGGCACGGCGACGACCACGTCGGCGTTGCCGAAGCCGAGCTTCTTCTGGAAGGTGACGCGCGTCGCCCAGTCCGACATCTGCTCGTGGACGAGGTCCTCGCCGGTGACGCCCAAGTGCACGCGGCCGGTCTTCAGGTACCAGGCGATCTCGGACGCCGAGACGAAGGCGACATCGACCTCGGGGAGGCCCACGATCTCGCCGCGATAGCCGCGCTCGTTGCCGGTCTTGCGCAGCGTGAGACCCACCGACGCGAAGGCGTCGGCGGTCTGCTCCATGAGCCGCCCCTTCGACGGCACACCGAGGATGAGCTTGTCAGACATCGGCGCCCTCAAAAGTGCAGTGCCCCATCACCCGACGGCGCGCTTCGCGCACCGTCGACCTCTCCCCACGGGGGAGTGGTGAAAGACATGCGCGTCCTGCCCTTCGCCTCTCCCCGGTGGGGAGAGGCCGCACGGCGACAGCCGGGCGGGTGAGGGGGCACTGCGTCATCACGCGCCGCCTCCGTTGCCGTTGAGGGCGGGGACGAGGCGGTCGGTGTGCACGGCGGCGCCCACGGCGGGCACGTCCTCGGGTGCGCCGACGGTCTTCAACAGGTGATCGTAGCGGCCGCCGCCGGCGACGGGGCTCTTGCGGCCGAGCTCCGGCGTCACGACCTCGAACACGAAGCCGGTGTAGTACTCGAGCGCGCGGCCGAAGTCGGCCGAGAACTCGGCCCGGTCAAGGTCGATGCCCTCGCGCGCCATCAGCTCGAGCCGCCACTCGTAGGCGCCGACCGCCGCCTCGATGTTGACGCCCATCAGCGTCGCGAGCTCGCGGATCTTGCGCGCCGAGGTGCGGGCCGAGGCGACGATCGCCACGTAGCTGGCGATGAGCTGGGCCGTCTTGGCGGAGAGCGGACCTGAGCGTGCGTCCTCGATGTGGGCGAGAAGGTTTTCCGCAATCTCGGCGATACCGCGCTGGCCGATGGGCTCGATGCCGCTCGCTTCGAGGTAGGCGGCGACGGCCGCCTCGGCGCCCTCGGGATCGTCCGGGTCGAGGGCGTCGCGGAGCGCCTTCGGAACGTTGGCGGACTTAGCGCCGGGCTCGACGGTCAGCCGGTTGAGCTCGGCGCGGAAGGTGTCCGGATGCCAGAAGAGATGCAGGAGCCTTTGGCGCCAGCGCCCCGGCATCTCGGAGGCGGTGAGGATGGCGCGCAGGATGCCGAGGTCGCCGAAGCGGAGCGCGTAGCTCGAAAGCCCCGTCGCCTCGAGCCCGGTGACGATGGTGGACACGATCTCGGCTTCGGCGCGCTCGCGGTTGGCCTCGCCGAAGGCCTCGATGCCGGTCTGGCGGAACTCACGCGTGTGGGCGCGCCCGCTGCCCTGCGGCTGATAGCGGAAGGCGGGTCCGTTGTAGCTGTACTTGGCGGGCACGCGGCCGTTCGGATGGCGCTCGAGGTGCAGGCGGCAGGCCGGAACGGTGATGTCCGGGCGCATGCAGAGTTCGTCGCCGTCGAGGTCGGAGAAGACGTAGGTGCGCGCGCGCAGCCGCTCGCCGACGACGCGGAGGAAGACGTCGGCCGGCTGGATGATGGCGGGCGACACGGCCTCGAAGCCCGCGCGCGCAAAGACGCCCATCAGCGTCTGCGCGGAGGCCTCCAGCGTCTCGAATTGTCTCGCCGTCTCGGCAGGCATGTCCGTTCCGTGAAGCGTGCCAGGTGCGAGGGGGAAACGCGCTCTGCGACCAGTCGCTGCCCTCACCCCAACCCTCTCCCCGCTAGCGGGGAGAGGGAGAAGGGGAAGCCGTTCATAGGCGGCAGTGCGCGGCAGGGCAAGGAGCGGGGTGGGCGATGGTTGCCGTTCCCGCAACTCGGCGGAGCGTTTTGCGGCGCCCCCTCACCCTAACCCTCTCCCCAAGGGGAGAGGGGATCCATGCAAGCAGATCGCCTGTGCACTCAATTCA
>JBFXEP010000247.1:0-5316 GCA_050179995.1 Hyphomicrobium sp. | reverse complement strand
AATCGCTTGGCTCAGTCGGTCTCCAGAGGCAGATCCGGCTTGAAACCCAGCGACCGCGACATCGCCGTCCTCAAGATCCCACTCGACATCGGATCACCTCCTTCCAGTTGTTGAATCCTGGAGAGAGGGTGCCATGCTTCGGCAAAATTGCAAAGTTACGTTTTGGATAGGCGTTACAACCGGCTCGGGGCAATAGCTCGCACGCTGCGCTGCCTTCGCTCGGGCGTCGGGTTGCGCGGCGCGCCGATCGTCCTATGTCAGCGGTGAGCCTGTCGCCGCCGCACTCTTGGAGGCTGGTCATGTGCCGCAACATCAAGACGCTCTACAACTTCTCGCCGCCTGCGACGGAGGACGAGATCCGAGCTTCCGCGCTGCAGTTCGTGCGCAAGCTGTCGGGCTTCACGCATCCCTCGCAGGCCAACGCGGAGGTGTTCGAGCGGGCGGTGGACCAGGTGACGAAGGTGGCCGAGGAGCTGCTCGCGACGCTCGTCACGATGGCGCCGCCGCGCAACCGCGAGGTGGAGGCGGAGAAGGCCAAGGCGCGCAACGCAGTGCGCTTCGGCGTCAAGGCCTGAACGGATACGTCATGCTGGGAGGATGCCATGGGACTGAAGGAGATGGTCGGCGCCGTGCTGGTCGGAGCCGCGGCGATGGCGGGCGTGGGGGCTGCCGTGGGCGGTGATGCGGCGAGCGGCAAGACCGCGTGGGACTTCGAATTCACCTCCATCGACGGCAAGCCGATGCCGCTTTCAAATTTCCGCGGCCGCGTGCTGCTCGTCGTCAACACGGCGTCGTTCTGCGGCTTCACCAAGCAATACGAGGCGCTGCAGGCGCTCAATGCCAAGTACGAGGCGCAGGGCTTCAACGTGATCGGCGTGCCGTCCAACGACTTCGGCGGGCAGGAGCCGGACTCGGAAGGCAAGATCAAGGAGTTCTGCGAGGGTATGTTCGGCGTGACGTTCCCGCTCACGTCGAAGAATGTCGTGACGGGCGATGGCGCGCATCCGTTCTACGCGTGGGCGCGCGACGAGCTCGGCTGGCTCAGCGCGCCGAAGTGGAACTTCCACAAGTATATCGTGGGGCGCGACGGGAAGCTTGTGACCAGCTTCTACTCGCAGACTTCTCCGGATGCCGTGCGGCTGGTCAAGGCGGTGGAAGCGGAGATCGCGAAGCCGAAGGTGGCGGCGGTGGAGTAGGGGGATCGCTTCGCGAGCGGGGCTGCTTTTTTTGCGCGCCTCCGGCACGACCTCCACACCCCCTCCTGGGGAGGTCTCCCCAGGACCCCCTCCCTTTTTAACTTGGTCGAGTCCTATTTCGAGGTGTCGTCCGCGAGCTTCTCGACGGTGGCGGCCATGTTGGGGATGAGATGCACGCGGTAGCTCGCGCCATCGCATTTCAAGGTCCACACGGGATCGTCGGGGTTGCCGGCGGTGGTGTCACGCTCGGCGCTCAAAGCCTTGTTGCACGCGAACCCCTGCTTTCTGATCTGCACGGCGATGATGTCTTTCGACACCTCCTTGGGGTCGGCGGCGCTCGCCGTATCGACGAGCGGCAGCACGGCAGCCGTGCCCGCGAGCAGCATGTGCGTGACCTTCATCGTCCAGCCCTCCTTGCAGCGGGATGCGGAAGACGGACGAAGTCTACACCGGTTCGTGGGCCAGCGGCCGTAAGGGCGGCGCTAACCTTAGGGTTTGGTGACGCCGCCTCCTTGCGGTGGCTCCGCTTTGGCGGATTCGACATACACCTCACCGCCAAGCTCTCGGAACTTGCGGCTCATCTCGTCCATGCCGGCTTCCGGATCGATCTGTGTCGTCTCCTCCGCCAACTCCACGGCCGCCTCGTTCAAGCGTGCCGCGTAGTCGCGCACCTGCTGCGTGATCTCCATGGCGCAGAACTTGGGGCCGCACATGGAGCAGAAATGCGCCACCTTGTGCGCCTCCTTGGGCAGCGTCTCGTCGTGGAAGGCGCGCGCCGTGTCGGGGTCGAGCGCCAGGTTGAACTGGTCCTCCCAGCGGAACTCGAAGCGGGCGCGGGAAAGCGCGTCGTCGCGGATCTCAGCGGCCGGGTGACCCTTGGCGAGGTCGGCGGCGTGGGCGGCGATGCGATAGGTGATGACGCCGGTCTTGACGTCGTCGCGGTTGGGGAGGCCCAAGTGCTCCTTCGGCGTCACGTAGCAGAGCATGGCGGTGCCGAACCAGCCGATCTGCGCGGCGCCGATGGCGCTCGTGATGTGGTCGTAGCCCGGCGCGATGTCGGTCGCGAGCGGGCCCAGCGTGTAGAACGGCGCCTCGCCGCATTCGCGGAGCTGCTTCTCGACGTTGACCTTGATCTTGTGCATCGGCACGTGGCCGGGGCCCTCGATCATCACCTGGCAGCCCCGGCCCCATGCGACGCGCGTCAGCTCGCCCAGGGTCTCGAGCTCGGCGAATTGTGCGCGGTCGTTGGCGTCGGCAATGGAGCCGGGGCGCAGGCCGTCGCCGAGCGAGAACGAGACGTCATAGGCCCGCATGATGTCGCAGATGTCCTCGAAGTGCTCGTAGAGGAAGCTCTCGCGATGGTGCGCGAGGCACCACCTGGCCATGATGGAGCCGCCGCGCGAGACGATGCCGGTGACGCGGGCGGCGGTGAGCGGCACGTAGCGGAGGCGCACGCCGGCGTGGATCGTAAAGTAGTCGACGCCCTGCTCGCATTGCTCGATCAGCGTGTCGCGGTAGACCTCCCAGGAGAGCTGCACGGGATCGCCGCCGACCTTCTCCAGCGCCTGATAGATCGGCACCGTGCCGATGGGGACGGGGCTGTTGCGGATGATCCATTCGCGCGTGGTGTGGATGTTGCGCCCGGTCGACAGGTCCATGACGGTGTCGGCGCCCCAGCGGATGGCCCACACCATCTTCTCGATCTCCTCCTCGACAGATGAAGTGACGGCCGAGTTGCCGATGTTGGCGTTGACCTTCACGAGGAAGTTGCGGCCGATGATCATCGGCTCGAGCTCGGCGTGGTTGATGTTGGCCGGGATGATGGCGCGGCCGCGGGCGATCTCGTCGCGGACGAACTCGGGCGTGACGTGCGCGGGAATGGCGGCGCCGAAGCTTTCTCCGTCGCGAAGCGCGGCCTCGGCGTGCGCGAGGGCTGCGGGGCGGCCCAGGTTCTCGCGGTGGGCGACGTAGATCATCTCCTTGGTGATGATCCCGGCGCGGGCGTATTCGAGCTGGGTGAGGTTCTCTCTCTCCGCGCTTGCGGGGAGAGGGCCAGGGTGAGGGGCGGAGGCTGGCGCTGCGATCTGTTGCGGCCCCTCACGTCTCGGCGAAGCCGAGCTCCGCTCTTCCCCCTCTCCCCCCTCTCCCCATGAAGGGTGGGGAGAGGGGGAAGAGGCGCGCAGCGGCTGGTGGGCGACGGGAAATTCGCGGGCGGTGTGGCGGGCGGAGACGGAGCCGTTGTCCTCGGGCTTGATGGCGCGGCCCGTGTAGCGCTCGACGCCGCCGCGCTCGATCACCCACGCTTCGCGATGGCGCGGCAGGCCACGCGTGACGTCGATCGCCGTTGCGGGATCCGTGTAGGGGCCCGATGAATCGTAGACGCGCACGGGCGGCTCGCCGCTTTCGGGCGAGAGCACGATCTCCCGCAAGGGCACGGCGAGACCGGGCGCCGCCTCGGGCGACGTGTAAATCTTGCGTGAGCCAGAGAGGGGGCCGGTCGTGATCTTGAATGGGGCGAGATCGGCCGCCCGCGTCGGCTTGTTCATGGCGTGCTCCGTTTGAAGAAGATGGGAGACGATGCGCTCTAGACGAGCGCGTAGCCCTTGGCGGTGAGGAAGGCGCCGAGCAGCAGTGCGACGAGCGCCCAGGCGGTGATGGCGTTCTCACTTCGCATCAGGGTGCTGCGCAGGCTCGTCACGCGCTCGGGCCAGATGATGCGGATGATGCCGCCTATGATGCACAGCCAGCCGAGAATGGTGACGAGCACGGTCCACTCGGCGGCCCAGACGTTATGGGCGCGCACGATGGCGAGGCCTGCAAGCAGGGTGAAGATACCGGAGAAGAAGACAAACTCCGGGCCGTTCAACACGCCGGTCACGAGACCGGCGACAGTCTGCCGGTTGATGAGCAGCGCCGCCGCGACTGCCACCAAAAGTGGGCCGGCAAAGCCGGCAATCAGCTCCGCATTCGTCATCGTTTCCATCCCTTCGCCGGTATGAGCCGGATCAGGTTCGAAGGGTTCTCGTCGAGAGAGCGACAATCTCAGCCGGTCCATCCGGCGCCCCTTGGAACGCGGCCACATTGATCCTCCGCCGACGCGCGCGCAAGGGCTCTCTCAGCAAAAAAGGGGCCGGTCTTGCGACCGGCCCAGCGGGACTTTGCGGAGGCTCGTGCGTGATCAGTACCAGCGGCGGTAGGGCTTGTAGCCGTACTGCCAGCCGTAATAGCGCTTCTTCCAATAGGGGCGGTGATGGTGGTGGCGATGCTCGTTGGCGTAGCCGTAGCGGTAGGTGTTGTAATTGTAGCCGCGGTCAGAGTGGTGGTGATGCCGGCCACGATGGTCGTTGCGGTCGGCGAGCGCGGGCGTCAGCGTGAGCATGGTGGCTGCCGCTGCGATCGCAATTTTGGTCAGAAGTGTCGTTGTCATTTTCAGTCTCCCTGTTGTGGTTCAACCGGCACGCCTGCCGGTCCCCTGAACCTCGTGTGTGAGACTGACGAAGGCGACGTGAACCGGCTTTGAACGCGCGAGACAGCTTGCGTTCATGTTCGCCGCGCCGACAAAAAAAGGCCGGTCTTGCGACCGGCCCAGCGGGATTTTGCGGAGGGCATTTCGTTCATGCCGGTATATTTGGCCGGCACATTCGGCCGGTGCATCGGATGGCGCCAATGCACCGGCCAACGCGACAGCGAGCTGTCGCTTACTTGCCGAAGCGCGGGAGGCCGAACAGGCGGTGCCAGCCGTCGCGCGATTCCGAACGGATCGACTGCGACGCGGTCCTCTGCATCTCAGCCAGCTTGGCGCGGTCGGCCCGCGAGAGGTTGCCGTCAGCCTCGAGGGCGGCCTTGGTGCGCGCAATGCGGTTCTGCTCGGCGCGGAGCTTGATGCCCTCGGTCCAGGTGATCGAGCCGGTCTCGCGGCCGCGCTCGATGCGCTCGGCCTGGCGATCCAGGCGGTCGTCGATCACATCGGCTGACGCCATCGCCGGCGCGGCGAGCGAAAGCAAGAGGGCGAGGGGGACAGTGCGGTTCATGGTCGTCTCCTAAATCCTTTCCGACCGGCATTGGCCGGGCGTGATGGCGAAAGGAATAGGGGATCGGCTTTGAACCCACTCTGAATGCG
>JBFXEP010000246.1:0-5318 GCA_050179995.1 Hyphomicrobium sp. | reverse complement strand
GAGACGCGGCGCGGCTTCGGCTACCTCGTCGCGGCGGACCCCGAATGACCTTCCGCTCCCTCCGCTTGCGGCTTCTCCTGGCCGGCGCCGTGTCGACCGCCGTCGCCCTCGGCCTCGCCGGTTGGGGTTTGACGGTGCTGTTCGAGCGCCATGTCGAGCGGCGCCTCGACGCCGAGCTCACCGTCTACTTGAACCAGATCACCGCCCACCTCGAGCCTGGCCCGTTGGGCAACGTCGCGCTGCCGACGCCGCCGAGCGATCCCCGCTTCGAGGTGCCGCTGTCCGGCCTCTACTGGCAGGTCGTGCATGAGCCGGGCGGCGCCGTGCTGCGCTCGCGTTCGCTCTGGGATGCCGATCTCGATCTTCCCGAAGAGCAGAGGACCGACGACATCGTCCATCGACATCGCATACCCGGCCCCGGCAAGACCGAGCTCTACCTGCTGCAGCGGCGCGTCGTGCTTCCCGCCCGCCTGGGCGGCGGCACGGCACGCATCGCGGTCGCCCAGGACAGCGCCGAGATCGCCAGAGCCGTGCGCGAGTTCGCCTTCGACCTTTCGCCCCTCCTCGCCATTATCGGCGCCCTGCTGCTGGCCGCCGCCTGGGTTCAGGTCCGTGTCGGCCTCAATCCGCTGACCGCGGTCCGCACGCGCCTCGCCGATGTGCGCTCCGGCAAGAGCCGCCGCATGGGCTCGCAGTTCCCCGACGAGGTGCAGCCGCTCGCCCAGGAGATCGACGCCCTGATCGACGCCCGCGACATCGAGCTCGAGCGCGCCAAGACGCGCGCCGGCGATCTCGCACACGGCCTCCGCACCCCGCTCCAGGTCCTGCAATCGGAGATCGAGCGCCTCGCCAAGGACGGTCACGCCGCCGTCGCGCTCAATCTCTCGACCGTGACCCGCACCATGCAGCACACCGTCGAGCGCGAGCTTGCCCGCGTGCGCCTCTCCGCGCCGCGCCGCGAGCACCACACGGCCGCGGTGGCCTCCGTCGCAGCCGACGTGGTGCGCGTCATCCAGCGCACGCCCGAAGGCGAGCGCCTCAACTGGATCGTCGAGGTGCCGGCCGGCTTGAGCGCCGCCATCGACCGCGACGACCTTGCGGAGGCGCTCGGCAATCTGATCGAGAACGCCGCCCGCCATGCCGCGCACACGGTCTCCATCACGGGCGCGAGCGAAGGCGCATCCATGACGGTGACGGTCACCGACGACGGGCCGGGGATCCCCGCCGGTCAGATCGAGGAGGCGCTGCGCCGCGGGGGACGCCTCGACGAGCGCGGCTCGGGCGCCGGCCTCGGGCTCGCCATTGTCACCGAGATCATCGAAACCTGGGGTGGAACGCTTTCACTCGAGAACAAGGGCCCGGGACTGGTCGCGACGCTCCGCATGGGCGCCGCGTCGGGGCCATCCCTCAAACACACTGCTTCCGCGCAATGAGCGCCTTCAGGGCATCGCTTTCGGCTTGCGCCCGCTTGTAGTCGTCGGTCGCCTTGAGCCCGTCATCCTTGCCGCCGAACATGCGCCCGATCGCCGATCCCACCGTCGCCGGCGTCGTCTCCCGCTCATAGGCGGCCTCCGCCGGCAGAATCTGCAGCTTGCGGGTGAGAATTTCGAGACGTTCCTTGATCTGCCGGCACGCGAGCCCCTCTTCCTGGGGGCTCACAACGTAGGTGCCGTCGCCCTGATAGCCCGTACGCGGGATGCCGGCGAAATCCTGCATCGTCGCACAGCCGCCGAGCAGGGCCGGCACGCACGCCGCCGCCCACAAAATCCCCCTGACCCTCATCGAGCGCATGGCTCAAGCCCCCGACGGCGCGAGCGTAAGTCCTGTGTCCGCGTTACCTTACCCAGAGCAACTGGCGCACGCCCTGCGTCATCCTCTCCCGATAAACGGCATCTTCGTGGCCATCAGCGTCATGAACTGCACGTTGGCGGAAAGCGGGAGCTGCGCCATGTAGACCACCGCGTCGGCGACATGGATGACATCCATGCAGGGCTCCGGCTTGACGCTCCCGTCGGCTTGGTTGACGCCCCGCGCCATGGGCTCCGTCATCTCGGTCGCCGCGTTGCCGATGTCGATCTGCGAGCAAGCGATGTCGTAGACCCGCCCGTCGAGCGAGAGCGACTTGGTGAGCCCGGTGATGGCGTGCTTCGTCGCCGTGTAGGGCGCCGAGAAAGGGCGCGGCACCGCCGCCGAGATGGACCCGTTGTTGATGATGCGCCCGCCCATCGGGCGCTGCGACTTCATGATGCGAAACGCCTCCCGCGCGCAGAGGAACGCCCCGGTGAGGTTCACGTCCACCACCGCCCGCCAGCGCGCGACGGGCAGGTCGTCGATCGTCACCGCAGGCGCCGCGATGCCGGCGTTGTTGAACAGCACGTCGACGCGGCCGAACGCGGCCTCCGTCTCTGCGAAGAGCCGCGCCACGCAGCTCTCGTCAGCCACGTCCGTCGGCACGGCAACCGCACGTCCCGCACGCCGCGTGCACAAGGCCGCCGTCTCGTCCAGGGCTTCTTGGCGCCGCCCCGCCAGCACCACGTCGAACCCCGCTTCGAACAGCGCAACCGCGATCGCCCGCCCGATGCCGCTCCCGGCACCAGTCACCACGGCCACCTTGCTTGTTTGAGTCATGACACCCGCGCTTGATCAGCGCGTCGGAACCGGCTTCTCGCCCCGGTAGTCGTAGAACCCGCGGTTCGTCTTGCGACCGAGCCAGCCCGCCTCGACGTACTTCACCAGCAGCGGGCACGGACGGTACTTGGAATCCGAAAGCCCCTCGTAGAGCACCTGCATCACCGCGAGGCAGGTATCGAGGCCGATGAAGTCGGCAAGCTCGAGCGGTCCCATCGGATGGTGCGCGCCGAGCCGCATGGCCTTGTCGATGCCCTCGACCGTGCCGACGCCCTCGTAGAGCGTGTAGACGGCCTCGTTGATCATCGGCAGCAGGATGCGGTTGACGATGAAGGCCGGGAAGTCCTCCGACACCGCCGTCGTCTTGCCGAGGCTTTCCACGAACGTGCGCGCGACGCCGAACACCTCGTCCTCGGTGGCGATGCCGCGAATGAGCTCGACGAGCTCCATCAGCGGCACCGGGTTCATGAAGTGCATGCCGATGAAGTGCTCGGGCCGGTCGGTCGTCGAGGCGAGCCGCGTGATCGACAGCGACGACGTGTTGGTGGCGAGCACCGCCGAGGGCTTGAGCTTCGGGCAGAGCTCCTGGAAGATCTTGCGCTTGATCGCCTCGTCCTCGGTCGCGGCCTCGATCACCATGTCGCAATCGGAGAAGGCGTCGAGGCTCGGCGCGACGGCGATGCGCGAGATCGCCGACTTCATGTCGGCCTCCTTGACGAGACCCTTGGACACCTGGCGGCCCATGTTCTTCTCGATGCTCGCCAGTGCCTTGTCGACGGCCTCGCGGCGTACGTCGTTGAGCAGCACGTCGTACTTGCCGAGCGCGATCACGTGCGCGATGCCGCTGCCCATCTGTCCGGCACCCACCACGCCGATCTTCTTGATCTGCGGAACGGGTCTGGCGTCCGGCTTGCCCTTGCCCTCGGCTTTCACTGCAACATCCATGGCGAATGTCCTTTTTGTCCCGGCATGGGGCTCAATGCCCGGCCTTGCCGAGCTCGGCGTCGAGCTCCGGCAGCGCTTGGAAGAGATCGGCGACGAGACCGTAGTCTGCGACCTGGAAGATCGGCGCCTCGGCGTCCTTGTTGATGGCGACGATCACCTTCGAGTCCTTCATGCCGGCGAGATGCTGGATGGCCCCCGAGATGCCGACGGCGACGTAAAGCTCGGGCGCCACCACCTTGCCGGTCTGGCCGACCTGCAGGTCGTTGGGCACGAAGCCGGCGTCCACTGCCGCGCGCGAGGCGCCCATCGCCGCCCCGAGGCGCTCCGCGATCGGCTCGATGTACGTCTTGAAGTTCTCGCCGTTGCCCATGCCGCGGCCGCCCGAGATGACGATCTTGGCCGCCGTGAGCTCGGGCCTGTCCGACTTCGTGAGCTCCGCCCCGACGAACGACGAGATCCCGGCCGACGGCGCCGCCGTGATGCTCTCGATGGCAGCCGAGCCGCCCTCCTCCGCCGCGGCGAACGCCGCTGTGCGCACGGTGATGACGCGCTTCGCTTCCGGCGACTGCACGGTCTGGATGGCGTTGCCGGCATAGATCGGCCGCTCGAACGTATCGGGCGACACGACCTTGATGATGTCCGAGATCTGCATCACGTCGAGCAGGGCCGCGACGCGCGGCAGCACGTTCTTTCCGGCCGCAGTGGCCGGCGCGATGATGGTGTCGTAGCCGGCAGCGAGCGCGACGACGGTGGCCGCCACCTCTTCGGCGAGCCCGCTCGCGAGATGCGGCGCGTCCGCTACGAGCACCTTGCTGACGCCCTTGAGCTTGGACGCGGCCTCGGCGGCGGCTTGCGCGCCGTGTCCGGCGATCAGCACATGCACGTCCGAGCCAATGGCGAGCGCAGCCGTGAGCGCCTTGGCGGTCGAGCTGCCGAGCGCGGTGTTCGCGTGATCAGCAACAAGCAGGATAGCCATCAGATCACCCCCGCTTCCGTCTTGAGGCGGCGCACGAGCTCGGCCACGTCGGCGACTTTCACGCCGCCCTTGCGCACCGGCGGCTCGGCGGTCTTGAGCACCTTGAGGCGCGGCGCCGTGTCGACCCCGAGATCGGCCGGCTTCTTGACGTCGAGCGGCTTCTTCTTCGCCTTCATGATGTTGGGCAGCGACGGATAGCGCGGCTCGTTGAGGCGCAGGTCCGTCGTCACGATGGCCGGCAGATTGAGCTTGATCGTCTCGAGTCCGCCGTCGACCTCGCGCGTCACCGCGATGGCGCCGGCCTCGGGCGCGATCTTGGACGCGAACGTGCCCTGCGGCCAGCCGAGCAGCGCGGCCAGCATCTGGCCGGTCTGATTGCAGTCGTCGTCGATGGCCTGCTTGCCGAGCACGACGAGATCCGGCTTCTCCGCCTCGACCACGGCGCGCAAAAGCTTGGCGACCGTCAGCGGCTCGACCGGCGTGTCATCCGCGGTCTCGACAAGGATGGCGCGGTCCGCGCCGATGGCGAGCGCCGCGCGCAGCGTCTCCTGCGACTTGGCCGTGCCGACCGACACGGCGACGACCTCGGTCGCCGTCCCCTTCTCCTTGAGCCGCACCGCCTCCTCGACGGCGATCTCATCAAAGGGGTTCATCGACATTTTGACGTTGGCGAGCTCTACCCCTGATCCATCCGACTTGACGCGGATCTTGACCGCAAAATCGACGACGCGCTTCACCGCGACGAGTACCTTCATGATGCGCGACGCTC
>JBFXEP010000245.1:0-5357 GCA_050179995.1 Hyphomicrobium sp. | reverse complement strand
GGCGCTCGACGACTTCGGCACCGGCTACTCGAGCTTGGCCTACCTCTGCAACTTCAAGTTCGACAAGATCAAGATCGACCGCTCGTTCGTCACCAACGTGTCGAATGCGATCACGGCGCGCACCATCGTGCAGTCGGTGGCCTCGCTCGGACGCGGCCTCGGCATGCAGATCGTCGCCGAGGGCGTCGAGAGCGAGTACGAGGCGGTCATGATGAGCCACTTCGGCTGCACGGAGCTGCAGGGCTACTTCTTCTCGCGTCCGATCACGGCCACGGCGCTCACCGCGCTCATCGAGGACTTCACGCCGCGGCACATGGCGCCGGTCGCCGATCTCGCCGTGCTCGAACCGCCGCGTAGCGCGAGCGCTTGATTTTCGCGGCGCATTGCGATCTCTCTCTCGGGTCAGATTCGCTGAGGCGGGACCCGGGGTGGAAGCGATGCACGACAAGAACGGCGACGGGCACGGCCACGGCAACGCGGAATACCAATGGAATCTGTTCGATTCCGAGTCCTACTTCCAACATTACTACAGCGATCCGCATCCTGACGACAAACTCGTGATGCGACACGCGGTCGAGGCGCTCAAGGCGGCCGAACCGGCCGGAGACCTCGACATCGTCGACGTCGGCACGGGGCCGAACCTCATTCCGTTCTTCTGCGCGCTCGGACGCGCCAAGCGGCTCACCGCCTGGGAGTACGCGGCGACGAATGTCGACTGGATCAAGCGCGAGCTCGATACGGACGACATGCGCCCGCAGTGGCAAACTTACTGGGCGTGGGCGCGCGAGGCCTATGGGCCGGACTGGACGCTGCCCGCGAACCCGATTCCCGAGTTGCGCGAGAAGTGCACCGTCACACAGGGATCGGTGTTCGATCTGCCGGCGCGCACGTGGGACGCGGCGACGATGTTCTTCTGCGCCGAGTCGATCACGGAGCGGCAGGACGAGTTCGAGGCGGCGTGCGCCGCCTTCGCGCGCTCGGTCAAGCCTGGCGGGACGCTGGCTGCCGCATTCCTCGTGCGCTCGGGCGGCTATGTGGTGGCGGACCGGCCGTTTCCGGTGCTCAAGCTCTCGCCCGAGACCATCGAGCGCGTCTTCAAGCAGCACGCAAGCGACGTCAAGGCGGAGCTGATCGGCATCGTCGAGCGCGAGGTGCGCAGCGGCTACTCCGGGTTCATTTTCCTCACCGGCACGGCGACCTAGGGCCTTTCCGCTTTTCATGGAATCGCGGAAAGCCCCTAGGTCTTTGTCTTGTCGTGCTTCTTATCGGCCTTGGTTGCTCGCATGGCTTCGCCATGACCGGTTCCCATCCCCGGATCAAGTCCGAGGACATGCCTTTCCGGAAGCACGCTAGAGCGCGTTCGGCCTCAGGCCGACGGCGTTGCGGCGGCCGGGTTGCGCCGGCGCAGAAGGCCCGTGCGCGGCGCGAAGAGGAACGCGGCGAGGAAGCAGGCGGTCTCGATGAGGACGATGCAGGGACCGGTCGCGCCGTCGATGTGAAAGCTCACAAGTGTGCCGAGCACGCTCGATAAGATCGCGACCGCGGCGGAGACGGCGAGCATGCGCTCGAAGCGGTCCGTCAGCAGGTAGGCCGTGGCGCCGGGCGTGACCAGCATGGCGACGACGAGGATCACGCCCACCGCCTTGAGGGACGCCACGATGGTGAGCGCCAGCAGCACGAGCAGCCCGTAGTGAATGAGGCGCACGGGCAGCCCGATGGCGCGCGCATGCTGGGGGTCGAAGCAGTAGAGCAGGAGATCGCGCCGCTTGGCGAGCACGATGAGCAGGGTCGGCCCGGCGACGAGGGCGGTCTCGAGCACGTCGCGCCAGGTCACGCCCAGCATGTTGCCGAACAGGATGTGCAGGAGGTGCTGGTCGGTCTCGACCTTGGTCATCAGCACGAGGCCGAGGCCGAACATGCCGGAGAAGGCGATGCCCATGACGGTATCCTCCTTTACGCGGCTGTTCTCCTTCAGGTAGCCGGTGAGGAGGGCGCAGGCGAGGCCCGAGGCGAAGGCGCCGATGGCGATCGGGATACCGAGCACGACGGCCGCCACGATGCCCGGAAGCACGGCGTGCGAGATGGCGTCGCCCATCAGAGACCAGCCGCGCAGCACGAGATAGCAGGAGAGCACGGAGCAGACGGAGCCGACGAGCACGGCGACGATCAAGGCCCGCTGCATGAAGGCGTAGGAGAGTGGCGTGACGAAAAAATCGAGCACGCTGTCCATCAGGCGCTGCCTTCCGTCGATGCTTCGGCGGCGGCCGCGTTGCGGCGGGCAGCCAGCAGGCCGTGCTTGGGAGCGAAGACGAAGGCGGCCAGGAACAGGAGGGTCTGCAGCACGACGATGACGCCGCCGGTGGCGCCGTCGAGGAAGTAGCTGACGTAGGCGCCGACGACGCTGGTCATGGCGCCGATGGTGATACTCAGGATCAGGAGCCGGTCGAAGCGGTCGGCGAGCAGGTAGGCGGTGGCGCCCGGCGTCACCACCATGGCGATGACGAGGCAGGCGCCGACGGTCTGCAGCGCAGCCACGGTCGAGGCGCTGAGCAGCGTGAAGAACAGGAGCTTGAGTGCCATCGGGCTCATGCCAGCGGCGCGGGCCTGCGTCTCGTCGAAGAAGACGAGCATGAGGTCCTTCCACTTGGCCGTGAGCACGGTTAGCGAAACGGCAGCGATGACGACCACCTGCAGCGCGTCGGCGTCGGAGATGCCGAGGATGTTGCCGAGCACGATCGACTGCACGTTGACGGCGGTGGGATTAATGGAGACGAGCAGGAGGCCGGCGGCGAAGAAGGACGAAAACACGATGCCGATCACGGCGTCCTCGCGCAGGTTCGATTGCTGGCGGACGAACCACATGGCGATGGCGGCGAGGAAGCCCGCGACGAAGGCGCCGGCGGCGAAGGGAATGCCGAGGAGGTAGGCGCCCGCCACGCCGGGGACGATGGAGTGGGCCAGCGCATCGCCCATCAGCGACCAGCCCTTGAGCATGAGGAAGGCCGACAGGAAGGCGCAGGTGGCACCGACGAGCCCGCTCACCCACATGGCTTTCAGCATGTAGTCGTACTGGAAGGGGACGAGAAGCTCGCTCATGGCTTGTTCGCCTCCGGGCCGTTCTCCTCGTCAGTGTCGTCATCGTTGTCGGCGCCCGGCTCGCCGTAGAACACGAGCGCGCGCTCGTCGTCGGTCAGCACAGTCACGGCGCGGCGGTCGTCGTCTTCGTGCAGCGCGGAGCCCGCAAGCTTGAAATGGCGCAGCACGCCGCCGAAGGCCTTGGCGAGATTGGCCTGGGTGAAGGTTGCGCTGGTGGGGCCGACCGCGAGCAGGGTGCGGTTGATGAGGATCACCTGATTGCAGAAGTCGGGCACGCTGCCGAGGTTGTGGGTGGAGACCAGCATCAGGTGGCCGCGTTCCCTCAAGTCGCGCATAAGGTCGATGATGGCGGTCTCGGTCTTGACGTCGACGCCGGTGAACGGCTCGTCGAGGAGGATGATCGGGCTTTCCTGGGCGATGGCGCGGGCGAGGAAGACGCGCTTCTTCTGGCCGCCGGAAAGCTCGCCGATCTGGCGGTTGCGGAAGGCGGTCATGCCGACGCGCTCCAGGGCCTCATCGACCTTGTTCCGGTCGGCGTCGGAGGTGAGGCGCAGGAACCCCATGTGGCCGTAGCGGCCCATCATGACGACATCCTCGACCAGGACCGGAAAGTTCCAATCGACGTCCTCGCTCTGGGGCACGTAGGCGACGAGGTTGCGCTTCAAGGCCTCGTCCACCGGGAGGCCGGAGATGCGGACGGCTCCTGCGCTCGGGCGGACGAAGCCCATGATGGACTTGAAGAGCGTGGACTTGCCGCTGCCGTTGATGCCGACCAGGCCGCAGATGGTGCCGGCCTCGAGATCGAACGTGATGTCCTTCAGCGCGACGTGCCCGTTGGCATAGATGACGGTCAAGCCTTCGGCGCTGATCGAGGGTGGCTTCAAGACGTGAAGCCCTCGGCGATGGTCTCGACGGTAACGCGCAGGAGGTCGACGTAGGTCGGCACGGGGCCGTCCGCAGTGCTCAGGCTGTCGACGTAGAGCACGCCGCCGTAGCGGGCACCGGTTTCCTTCGCTACCTGGCGGGCAGGCTTGTCGGAGACGGTGCTCTCGCTGAAGACGACCGGGATATTGTTGGCGCGAACGAGGTCGATCACCTTGCGCACCTGCTGCGGAGTGCCCTGCTCGTCGGCGTTGATGGGCCACAGGAAGGCTTCACGCATGCCGTAGTCGCGGGCGAGGTAGCTGAAGGCGCCTTCGCTGGTCACGAGCCAGCGCTGGGCTTCGGGCACGGCGGCGATGCGTTCGCGCAGGGGGCCGTCGAGGGCCTTGATCTCGGCGGCGTAGGCGGCGGCGTTGGCGTCATAGGTGGCGGCGTTGGCGGGGTCGTGGGCGACGAGCGCCTTCCTGATGTTCTCGACGTAGATCAGCGCGTTCGATGGCGACATCCAGGCATGGGGATTGGGCTTACCGGTGTAGGGGCCCTCGCTGATACCCATGGGCACGACGCCTTCGCTCACGACGGCGCTCGGCACGTCCTTCACGTTGTCGAAGAAGCGCTCGAACCAGCGTTCGAGGTTCATGCCGTTCCACAGCACGAGGTCGGCCGACTGCGCTTTGACGATGTCATGCGGCGTAGGCTGGTAGTCGTGAATCTCGGCGCCGGGCTTGGTGATGCTTTCGACGACGGCCGCATCGCCGGCAATGTTCTGGGCCATGTCCTCGATGACCGTGAAGGTGGTCACGACGCGGAACTTGGCGGGCTCACCGCTCGTGTCCTGGGCCTGATCATCAGCTTGTCCGCAGCCGGCGAGCGCCAAGGCGAGGGCCGCAATTGAGATGAGCGCTGCGCCGAGGGGGGTGCGCCGCGCGCCGTGGTTTGCATTTAGCCGCATCAAAGCTCCAAGTCATGCCGATCAGCTCAACCTATAGGGACGATGCGGGCCGTGTCAATCTAGTTGCAAACGATTCCTAACAATGAACGGTGCCGCGGCGCCGGCCGGCGGGGTCGCTTGACCGGCCGGCCGTTTGTGCCGAAGGTCGCGTCTTCATTGCACATCGTCCACCGACCCGTGGACCGAGGGTCTCCTTGAACCTGCCGTTCCAACTCTCCTGCCGGCCGCCGCATCTCGTCGCCTCGTTTCCGGCGCCACAGAGGATGCTGTCCTGGTCGCTCACCAAGCCGGGCTTCCAGGTGGCGGACCGCGTCGCCTGGCGCGAGGTGCGCAACGCCGACCTTCCGCCCACCGAGGACCCGTGCGCGAGCCTCGCGCGGCTGATGGGGGCAGCCGACCTCGGCGACGCGGTGCAGCTCGGCACGTC
>JBFXEP010000244.1:2234-5357 GCA_050179995.1 Hyphomicrobium sp. | reverse complement strand
CCAACGGCAATACTAGCCAGAACCGCAAAGGGCAGAACCCGTTGACGCGGAGCTTCGAAAGCACGGGGCCTGACGTCAAGCTGCGCGGCACGCCGGCCCATATCGCGGAAAAGTACATTGCGCTCGCGCGCGATGCGCAGTCGTCCGGCGATCCCGTGCTGGCCGAGAACTATCTGCAACACGCCGAGCACTACAACCGCATCATCATGGCCTTCCGCGAGCAGCAGATGGCGCAGGGCGGCGGCGACGTGCAGAACGGCATGGGCCGTCCGCGCCAGCCGGGCTTCGGCGAGCCGGTGCCGATCGGCGACGATTACGGCGAGGACGAGGGCGAGTTCGCCTCCGACGTGCCGCTTCAGCCGCAGTCGTACGGCCAGCAGTCCCGCAACGAGGGCCAGCAGCGCCACCACGAGGGCGGTCAGCGTTTCGAGGGCGGCGGCAGGCCGTTCAATCGCGACCGCCACGACGGCGAGCGCGGGGATCGCGGCTACCAGGGCCGTCACGATCGGGGCGACCGAGGGGATCGCGATCGCGGAGATCGCTTCGGGCGCGGCGATCGGCCGGAGCGGCCTGATCGTCCCGAGCGCGTCGAGCGGGCGGATCGCCAGGATCGCGCGCCGCAACCCGAGATCGCCGATGCGCAGCCGCCGCGGCGCGAGCGTCCGCCCGTGCCGCATCACGAGCAGCCCGAGTTCCTGCGCCGTCCGGTGCGCCGTCCGCGCCGCGAGGCCAGCGCCGATGACGAGGAGGGTGCGGCGGCGCCGACGCCGGCCGTCGAAGGCAGCGGCGAGTAGAGCCGGCTGTTTCGAACATTAAGATCGGGGCCGTGGAGCAATCCGCGGCCCTTTGTTTTTGCGGTCTTGCCTGAAGGGCGCTGTTGGATTCGACACACAAGTCTTTGGGACTCAGGTCTCGAGGGTGTCGCCCACTGCGAGGGTGCCGCCGGCCTCGACGATGCCGTAGACGCCGAAGTCGATATGCCCCAGCTCGCGGCGCAGCACGGCGGGAATGTCCATGTCGCGCGTGCCCTGCTTCGGGTCGACGTTGGTCGCCGCGCAGCGGGCCGTCCGTTCGACGATCTTGAGGCGCACCGAGCCGATCACGATCTCACGGCCGATCCAGTTGAGCTCGCTCCAAGGCTCGGGCCCATCGATGACGAGGTTCGGGCGGAAGCGGATCGGATCGACGGTGCGTCCGGCGATGCGCTCGAAGTCGCGCAAGGTTGCGAGGTTGATCAAGTGCACGCACGGGATGCCGCCCTCGGCGATGTAATGGCCGGGGCCGCCCACGATCTTCGGGCGCCCGCGCAGCCGGTCGGTCATGAAGGCGGCAAAGAACTGCTCGAGCACCTGGCGGCCGGAGGGTTCCTGCAAAAGGCCGCTCGCCACCTGACGGCCGCCGCGCAGGATGACGAGGCGCTGGGCGTCCTCCTCGAAGCGGGATTCGATGGCAGCCAGCCGCTCGTCACGCATCAGGACGAGGAAGCTGATGTCGGGGACCGGGCGCGGGTTGACGGGGTCGAAGCGGCTCGGTCCGTTCTCGATGGCCCAGGCGCGGTCGAAGGGCAGCGCGCCGGCGGTGGCGAGGGTTACGCGCGCGAGCGGGTCGGGCGACAGGCCCTTGACCGGATAGCGGTAGATTCCCGTAACCACGCCCGTCATCTCTGCTCCCCACGGGACGATTGCGGCTGTTTGATATGGCGCAAGCCAAGCCCCTTTTTACGGTGTTAGGCGATCCTATATCTCGACCAGCCGGTTGCTATCGGGTGCCGCTTCCGGGCCCGGTTGCTGCCGCAAGACGATCCATTCGTGACGGCGTTTCGGTCCCGTGCCTGCAGCAATGAGGGCGGCCAAGCGCGCTGAGGAGGTAGCATATGGATTTCGAAAGGTACACGGACCGCGCCAAGGGGTTCGTGCAGTCGGCGCAGGGCCTTGCGCTCCGTGAGGGGCATCAGCAGTTCTCAGCAGAGCACTTGCTCAAGGTGCTGCTCGAGGACAATGAAGGGGCGGCGTCGGGGCTCATCCAGCGCGCCGGCGGCGACGCCAAGGCGGCGCTAGCCGCCGTCGAGCGCCTGCTCGCCAAGCGGCCCAAGGTTTCCGGCGGCGGGGCCGGCCAACTCTATCTCGCGCCCGAGCTCGCGCGCGTGTTCGACAATGCCGAGAAGATCGCCGAGAAGGCCGGCGACCGTTATGTCACGGTCGAGCGGCTGCTGCTCGCGCTCGCCCTCGAGAAGGGCTCGGAGGCCGGCAAGATCTTGGCCGACGCGGGCGTGACGGCGGACAAGCTCAACGCGGTGATCAACGAGATTCGCAAGGGGCGCACGGCCGACAGCGCGTCCGCCGAGCAGAGCTTCGAGGCGCTGAAGCGCTATACGCGCGACTTCACCGAGGCGGCGGCTGCCGGCAAGCTCGATCCGGTGATCGGACGCGACGAGGAGATCCGGCGCACGATCCAGGTTCTCTCCCGGCGCACCAAGAACAATCCGGTGCTGATCGGCGAGCCCGGCGTCGGCAAGACCGCCATCGCCGAAGGGCTGGCGCAGCGCATCATCGCGGGCGACGTGCCGGAGAGCCTCAAGGACAAGAAGCTGCTCGCGCTCGACATGGGCTCGCTCATCGCGGGCGCGAAGTTCCGCGGCGAGTTCGAGGAGCGCCTCAAGAGCGTGCTCAACGAGGTGCAGGCCGAGGAAGGCCGCATCATTCTTTTCATCGACGAGCTGCACACCATCGTCGGCGCCGGCAAGGCCGAGGGTGCGATGGATGCCGGCAACCTTCTGAAACCGGCGCTCGCGCGCGGTGAGCTGCACTGCGTCGGGGCGACCACGCTCGACGAGTACAAGAAGCACATCGAGAAGGATGCGGCGCTGGCGCGGCGCTTCCAGCCCGTGTTCGTCGACCAGCCGTCGGTCGAGGACACGATTTCGATTTTGCGCGGCTTGAAGGAGAAGTACGAGCTGCATCACGGCGTGCGCATCACGGACTCGGCGCTGGTTGCGGCGGCGCAGCTTTCCAACCGCTACATCACCGACCGCTTCCTGCCCGACAAGGCGATCGACCTCGTGGACGAGGCGGCGTCGCGGCTTCGCATGCAGGTCGACTCCAAGCCCGAGGAGCTCGACGCCAT
>JBFXEP010000244.1:0-2134 GCA_050179995.1 Hyphomicrobium sp. | reverse complement strand
ACGGAGGCCGTGCGGCGGCGTCCGTACCAGGTCATCCTGTTCGACGAGATCGAGAAGGCGCATCCGGACGTGTTCAACGTGCTGCTGCAGGTGCTCGACGACGGGCGCCTGACGGACGGCCAGGGCCGCACGGTCGACTTCAGGAACACGCTCATCGTCATGACCTCGAACCTCGGCGCCGAATTCCTCGCCGACCCGCGCCAGCCGATCGGCTTCGGCATGCCGGGCGAGAAGGACAAGGTGATGAGCGAGGACGAGGCGTACGGGCTCGTCATGGAGGCGGTGCGCAGGCACTTCCGCCCCGAGTTCATCAACCGCATCGACGAGATCGTCGTGTTCCACCGGCTCAGGCGCGAGGACATGGCGTCCATCGTCGACATCCAGATGAAACGGCTGCAGCAGCTCGTCGCCGACCGCAAGATCACGATCGAGCTCGACGACACGGCGCGCACGTGGCTCGCCAACAAGGGCTACGATCCGATCTACGGCGCGCGGCCTCTGAAGCGGGTGATCCAGAAGCAGGTGCAGGATCCGCTGGCCGAGGAGATCCTGCGCGGCACCGTCAAGGACGGCGATACGGTGCGGGTCTCGGTCAAGGACGGCGCGCTGACCCTCAACGGCACGCCGGTGCGCGCGGCGGCGTAACGGCGGCAGCGGGCAACAGGCAGCAGGCAGCGACCTCTCCGGCAGGAGGGGGCGTTTGTTTTGCTTGGGCCTACTTGCTCGCCGTCTGGACGGGAGCGCGGCGCATCAGGTCGTCGATGCGGGTGCGCTCATGCGTGAAATCGGCGAGATCCTTGCCGGTGAGCTGGCGCTCGCGCGGGACCTCGACCGACAGCGGGTTCACGAACTGGTTGTTGATCAGGATCTCGAAGTGCAGGTGCGGGCCCGACGAGAGGCCGGTGGTGCCGATGTAGCCGATGGTCTGGTTCTGGCGCACCTTGGCACCGACGGCGGCGCCCGGCGCGAAGCGCGACATGTGGCTGTAGGCGGTCTGGTAGCCGTTGGCGTGGCGGATGCGGATGTAGTTGCCGTTGTAGCCCTTGCGTCCGGCCTCCTCGATGGTGCCGTTGGCGGCGGCGAGGATCGGCGTACCGACGGGTGCGGCCCAGTCGATGCCGGTGTGCATCTTGTACTCGCCGAGCAGCGGGTGACGGCGCAGACCGAAGCCCGACGTCAAGCGGATGTCGTCGCCGCGCACGGGGCGCTTGTTCAGGAACTTCTTCGCGTTGTTGCCGTGGATGTCATAGTAGTCGACCTGCCCGTCGGGGGTGCGGAAGCGATAGTAGCGCCGCGTCTCGCTGCCGGTGGTGATCGACGTGTAGAGGAGCTCGCCCGGAGGACCATCGGCGCCGCCCTCGTCCTTCAAGTCGAAGAACATGTCGCAGGTGTCGCCGGCGCGGAGACGGCGGCGGAAGTCGGTCTCGTAGGCGTGGATGCGCAAGATCTGCTGGATGGTCTCCGGCGGGATGCTCTCCTCGAGGGAGGCATGATAGAGCGCCGCGTAGAGGCTCGATGACTGTGGGGCGCCGCTGTCGCTCATGGCGAGGCGCATCAGCGTGTCGTCGTCGACGGGCGCGGCGCTGGCGACGAACTCACCCGAGGCGTTGCGCGTGACGGTGACCTTGTGCGCGTGGCCCTCGTCGTAGACCGAGAAGCGCACCGGCTCCAAGCGGTTCTGGGTGAGCGACGGCTGGAGCGCGATGTGCACCTCCTGGCCCGGCACGACGGCCTTCTCGGGCAGCACCTTCTTCATCGCCTCGATCATCTCGAGGACCTGCCACTTGGTGGCGCCGGCCTCGGCGAGGACCTGGGACAGCTTCTGTCCCTCGCGCACCGTCTTGACGATGGGCTTCAAGAGGTCGAGGTCGTTCGAGCCGCCTTCCTCGCCGGCCTTGGTGAGGATGGTGGTGTTCGGTGCGGCGGGCTCCTCGGCGCCGGCCACGGCTGCGTCGGCAGCGGCCGCGTCGGTTCCCTGGGCGAGCGCGGTGTCGGCGTCCGTGTCGGCGCCGGTGTCGGTCGCGGCAACCTCGGCGTTCTGGCCGGAAGCGGATGCCTCGGCGGCGGCGAAGCGGTTGACAATCTCGGTCGCCTCGTCGTCGTCGATCGCCTGCCCGTCCTCGTTCTGCAGAAC
>JBFXEP010000243.1:0-5392 GCA_050179995.1 Hyphomicrobium sp. | reverse complement strand
CGGCTGACGCCGGACTTCTTCTCCTACACCATCTCCAAGTCGGGGCTCTGGACCGCGACGCGGATGCTGGCGCAGGCGCTCGCGCCGCGCGTCAGGGTCAACGCCATCGGCCCCGGCCCCGTGCTCAAAAGCGTTCATCAGACGGAAGACGAGTTCGCGGCGGAAGCGGCCTCGACGCTGCTCGGGCATGGTCCGACGCCGGAGGAGATCGCGGCCGCCGTGCGTTTCATCCTGGCCTCGCCCTCGCTCACGGGACAGATGGTGGCGCTCGACGGTGGTCAGCATCTCACCTGGGGAGATGGCTAGACTTGCTGTTTATGACCGATGATTCACGCTTCGGACTTTGCCCGCGCTGCCGATTCACGCCGCGCCTGGGAGGCGGCGCGACGATCGGAGCGACTTCGCCCGCGCTGCCGATTCACGCCGCGCCTGGGAGGCGGCGCGACGATCGGAGCGACTTTGCCCGCGCTGCCGATTCACGCCGCGCCTGGGAGGCGGCGCGACGATCGGAGCGGCAAGGGTCCGAAGCGATCATGGTCATAGGCTCCGAGGCGCCACAATTCCTCCCTCACATGCCCCCACTCGCGCCTAAAACTTGGGCCACGAGGGAGTCCGGGGTCGGCCGATGGTTCGCGCGTAAACCAGCTCTTAAGCTTAAGAGACTAGGAACGTTTGCTCGGACTGTTGGGCGCCAACCCGCGATCTGCCACTCTGATCTCGAGCAGAACCTTCGTTTCTTCTGCTTTTGGCGCCGCGTAAAAAACTGGGGTGTCCCCATGACCTGCCGATCTAGGTCTCATCGAGCCGGCGTTGCCATTCTCGCCAGCGTCGTCCTCGCACCCTCCGTCGCCGGCGCGGCCGAGCTCCCTCCGATCCGGGGCAGCGAATCCAATCACGTCGCGACGTGCGCGACGCCCGGCCGCCTCATGGCCTACGTGCACGACCGCAACCCCAAGCTCAATCCGCGCTACGAGACGCTCGCCTCCGAGTACATGCGCCACGGCGAGGCACTCAACGTGCGCTGGGACTACGCCTTCTTCCAGATGCTGCTCGAGACCGGCTATCTCACCTACACCGGCGACGTGAAGCCGGAGCAGAACAACTTCGCAGGCCTCGGCGCCACGGGCAACGGCGCGCGCGGCGAAAGCTTCAAAGACATTTCGGCGGGCGCGCGGGCGCATATCGAGCATCTCGTCATGTATTCCGGCGACCGGGTCGAGAACCCAGTGGCCGAGCGCACGCGCAACGTCCAGGAGTGGGGCGTGCTCACCGACTGGCAAAAGAACCTGTCGGGGCCCATCACCTTCTCGCAGCTGGCGAGCAAGTGGGCTCCCGGCACCCGCCGCTATGCGGCCGACATCGAGTCGATCGCCAATCGCTTCTTCGACGGCATCTGCAAGGAGCCGGATCCGGTCAGCGACGTGATCGCCGCGGCCGAGAGCCCGCCGGAAGAGCCGGCGCCGCGCAAGACCAAGACGGTTGCCAAGGCCGAGACGAGGGCTGAGACGGTGCCGGAGCTGCCTCCTGCCGAGGAGCTGGTCGCCAGTCCGGCCGCCAAGGAGGTGGCCATCAAGGAGGACGTGCTGCCGGCCAAGGGCGCGGCCGCGGTTGCTGCGGTGGCGTCCGACAAGGCCAAGGCCGAGGCCTCCAAAGCCAAGACGGAGCCCGCCAAGGTCGAGCCGGCCAAGGAAATGATCGAGCCGCGGAAGGACAAGGGCGAGGCGGCTTCCGCAACCGTGCCGCCGATCACGCTGCTCAATCCCACGCCGTCGGCTGACGCTCCCGTGGAGCCCACGGCGACGGACGCAAAGGCCGCCGCCGAGGGTCCGGTCAAGGGCGACAAGGAGATCGAGGTCGCGGCTCTCCCCGGCGCCATCAAGGATGCGGGCAAGGTCGAGGCCAAGAGCGAGCCCAAGGCCGAGAAGAAATCCGAGAAGAAGGCCGACAAGAAGGGTGCTGGCGCGAGCGGCAAGTGCCGCGTGTGGACGGCAAGCTACGGTGGGTCGAAGGCCATCATCATCAAGGCCGTCGCCGACAAGACCACCAACTACACGGTGCTCGACGTGAACGAGGGCGCAGAGAAGCGCGAGGCCGACGCCTACATCAACGCCTATGCCAAGGGTGGGGAGTCGGTGGGGGAGTTCGCGAGCCAGTCGCAGGCTCTCGAGAAGGCGTTCGAACTCTGCCCCGAAGGCTGATGAGGGCATATGGCAGGTAGGGTGCGCAGCATGCCGACCGGTTCATTCCGCTCCGCGCTCGCGCGGTGCGCCGGCGTTGCCGTGGCGTTCGCCGCCTCCGCGGGCGTGCCTTGCGCACAGGCCGCGAGCCTGCCGGAAATCCGCCTGTCGTCCACCAACGCGGTGCCGGCGTGCGTGACTCCCGCGCGGCTGATGGCCTTCCTCAAGCGGCGCAACGATCACCTCGATCCGCGTTTCCGCGACATCGCCTCCTACTACAAGCGGCATGGCGAGGCGTGGGGCGTGCGCTGGGACTACGCCTTCTTCCAGATGGCGATCGAGACCAACTTCCTCACCTATCGCGCCCCCTCCGGGCGCATGGGCGACGTCGATCCCAAGCAGAACAACTTCGCCGGGATCGGCACCACGGGTGGCGGCGTGCCCGGCGACAGCTTCCCCGACGTCTCGACCGGCGTGCTCGGGCAGATCCAGCACCTCGTCGTCTACTCGGGCGAGGAAATCGCCAACCCGGTGGCTCCGCGCACGCAGCTCAAGCAGGAGCACATCCTCGAGAGGTCGCGGGAGCTCAATAGGCCGGTGCGCTATTCGGATCTGGCGCGGCGCTGGGCCGCCGATCCCAAGTACGGCGGGTCGATCGAGTGGGTGGCGCAGCGGTTCCGCTCGGAGGCCTGCAAGGGCGGCGGCAGCGCCAAGCAGCAAACAGCGGCCGCGCCGGCGCCCAAGCAGCAGCTCGCGGACGCCGGCAGCTCGCCCGTGCGCACGCTCTGGAGCCGCGACAAGGCGCCAGTCCCGAAGAAGGAGCCCGCGAAGTCCGCGACTGCACCGGCAAAGCCAGATTCCGTGAAGCCGGCACCTCAGGCTGTGCCGCCGGCGCAAGCCGTGGAAGCGTCGCCCACGCCCGAGGCCGCGCGCTCCGAGGGCGATGATGCGCAGTTGGCTTTCTTCACGCCGCCGGCGGGCCTCGCCGGGGTGGTGATTCCGAGCGCGACGAGAGAGGTCGCCGATCCTGCGCCTGCGGCGCCTGGGGGGCACGCGAAGCAGGCCGCTGGCGCGGCGCAAGCGCCTTCGCCCGCAGCGCCTGCCGCGACGAAATCCGAGGATGGTGCGCGCGAAACAGCTCAGCCGGCCGATCCGGCGGTGGCGCCGGTTGCCGTGGCCGGCTCTTCCGTCGGCGGCTTCATGATGGGCAAGCCCTCGCCCTCGCTCTCTCCCTCGTTCTCTGGCCGATCGGACTTCCAGCCGCCGTCCGGCCTCGGCGTCAAGCCCGGCCGCTGCGTCATCGAGAGCGCGCGCTACGGCGGCGAGACGACGGTGCTCGTCAAGGCGCGCGAAGGCGAGGACGTGCACTACGTGGCGCTCTCGGTGCTCGATGGCTTCGAGGAGAACATGACGGCGAATTTCCTCGCCTCGCGCAAGGACGGAGGCGAGGTGCTCGGCACGTTCCCGTCGCGCGAGGAAGCGCTCGCCCGCGCGCGCGGGCTTTGCCCGGAGTGATCCGGCGGCAAGAGTGAAGCTCTGTGAGAAGCGGTTGCCGTTGCGGAGGGCGTGCCCGCAATGACGATCCCTCTCGCGTTGATGCTTCGGGTTCGGCGTTGAAAGCCGACACTCTCTCGCGCCGCCGCGTCCGCTATGGGCCAGAAGCAGATATCGCCGAGCATGCGCGCAATGCGACGTTGCGGCACAAACCGTCAGGCACTGCGGTCTAGAGCATACAGGCGCGGAACTGAAGTCGACGGCACGCTACCGTCCTCGATCACGGTTTTCCGATCGCTCCGAGATAGGATGCTAGCCGGGTCGGGACCTGAGTGACATCAATATCGTAAAGGCGCAGCTGCTGTGGCTTTACGAGAAAGTATAGCAGCTCATCTGGGGGTCGGACCGCCTCGAGAAAGATCGGCGCTATCGGCTTCTTCAGGTGGTCAGCCAGATAGATTTCACGGGCCACATTCTCAGATTGAAACGACGCTTGGGAGCAGAGCACGACAGCTGCGTCGGAGTCCTTCATCGCTCCGACAATCTGACCGGCCCATCCCGCTGCCTGGGTGATCCCTTCCCTATCTATCCAAAAGCGCAGACCTAGATCCCTTACAAGCGACAGAAAGGATTCTACCCGTCCGGAATCGTACCGAGCGTATGAAATAAAAAAGTAAGGGCGCAACAGCCGAGCCGGAGGCGCAAGCGAATCGAGGTCATGGAAGACACGTCGCCTCGATCGCTGATGCCGCAGAATGGCGAAGAGGCTCAAACCGTTTACGCCGAGCAGAATACCTAGTGTGATAGGATCACGAACGTCCCGAAAATAAAGAATCCATGCCGCCGCGTTTGCCGACAAGCATACGAAATAAAAGAGCGCCAGATAAGAAGCGTTAGGGCGCGCCGAGCGTGCCATCTGCCGGTCGGCGTGTGCTTCGTGGTGGTGTTGCTCGTCGCGCGCTAGTCTCAAGTCCTGCAGCCTAGCCAGCAACTCATCAGGATCAAAAGGTGCGGTGACACTAGGAGCTTCCCGGAAGCCAAGCGGAAGTTCCGCGCCGTCAACTTTGACAAACACAAGTTTTTCTGCAGCTAGCGCCGCCACTAAAATGCTTCGGTCAGCTTCGCTGGCAAGCAGTTGAGACCCGTGTGTCCAAATGGCAATCACAGCCTCAGCGTCGTTTACATCATGCTCTGTCGCGGCTGCGCTGACCCGAAGAAGATAGTCTACCAGTTCATGTTGAGGGAGGGCGCTTGCCAGCAGTCTATCGGGGGAACCCTTGAAACTAAAATGGAGCAGGCACGGGTCGATGAGCGCAAGCGCTACTTTTGCGGTGTCCTCGCGTTGAGGGTTGCTACGAATTATTGTAGCGGCTGGTTTTCGGAAATCCATCTACCGCCTATGACTTTGAACAACTCGTGGGGAGATACGGAGTCTTAGTATAAGGCTCCCATGCCGCATCACAAATCATTTCCGGGGGAAGAATGGGTGATATGTGAGCGAGGCTGGCGGCCCGACACCACGTCACCGCCGGTTCGACACCATCGAACCCGAGACCGCCGAGATCGAGGGCATCGACGAACGCGTCGATCACGCGGACGGGGTTCTCCTCGTCGATCCAGTCGTCGAGGCACTCCGGTAAAAGGGTCGACTGTCCCCGATCTGCCCCCTCGACGAACCGCTTCATGATCATCCCCCCGCAGAATCATCAGGGGAATCATAG
>JBFXEP010000242.1:0-5393 GCA_050179995.1 Hyphomicrobium sp. | reverse complement strand
GAACCGCTTGAACTTGATGCGGTGGGGCTCGACGGCGGCGTCGCCGAGGCGGCGCTTCTTGTCCTCCTCGTAGGCCTCGAAGTTGCCCTCGAACCACTCGACGTGGCTGTCGCCCTCGAAGGCGAGGATGTGGGTGGCGAGGCGGTCGAGGAAGAAGCGATCGTGCGAGATGACCACGGCGCAGCCGGGGAAGTCTTCGAGCGCCGCCTCGAGGGCGCCCAAGGTCTCGGTGTCGAGGTCGTTGGTGGGCTCGTCGAGGAGCAGCAGGTTGCCGCCTTCCTTCAGCATCTTGGCGAGGTGGACGCGGTTCCTCTCGCCGCCCGAGAGGAGGCCGACCTTCTTCTGCTGGTCGGGGCCCTTGAAGTTGAACCAGCCGCAGTAGGCGCGGGACGACATCTCGCGCTTGTCGCCGAACTTCATGATGTCGAGGCCGCCGGAGATCTCCTCCCACACGGTCTTCCTGTCGTCGAGATGGTCGCGGCTCTGGTCGACGTAGGCGAGCTTGACGGTGGGGCCGAGCGTGATCGTGCCCTCGTCCGGCTTGTCGGCGCCGGTCAGCATCTTAAAGAGCGTCGTCTTGCCGGCGCCGTTGGGGCCGATGACGCCGACGATGCCGCCCGGCGGCAGGTTGAACGAGAGACCGTCGATGAGCAGGAGGTCGCCGAAGGCCTTCGTGAGGCCCTCGACCTCGACCACCATTTCGCCGAGGCGGGGGCCCGGTGCGATCGAGAACGAGGCCTTGCCGACCTCCTCGCGCCCGGCCTGCTCGACCAATTTCTCGTAGGCTGAAATGCGCGCCTTGGACTTGGCTTGGCGCGCCTTGGGGGAAGAGCGAATCCATTCGAGCTCGCGCGCCATCTGCTTCTGGCGGCCTTCCTCGGCCGCCTTCTCCGATTCGGCGCGCTTGGCCTTCTGCTCGAGCCAGCTCGAATAGTTGCCGCGCCAGGGCACGCCGTGGCCGCGATCGAGCTCCAGCGTCCATTCGGTGAGGTTGTCGAGGAAGTAGCGGTCGTGCGTCACCAGGATGACGCAGCCGGTGTACTCCTTGAGGAAGTGCTCGAGCCAGGCCACGCTCTCGGCGTCGAGGTGGTTGGTCGGCTCGTCGAGCAGCAGGATGTCCGGCTTCGAGAGCAGGAGACGCGTCAGCGCGACACGGCGCTTCTCGCCGCCGGAGAGCCTGGTCACGTCGGCGTCGCCGGGCGGACAACGCAGCGCGTCGAGCGCCTGCTCGACCTGCGTGTCGAGGTCCCAGAGGTTCAGCGCGTCGATCTGGTCCTGGAGCGCCGTCATCTCGTCGGCGGTCTCCTCCGAGTAGTTGGCGGCGATCTCGTTGTAGCGGTCGAGGATGGCCTTCTTCTCGGCCACGCCCTCCATGGCATTGCCGAGCACGTCCTTCTCGGGGTCGAGCTCCGGCTCCTGGGGCAGGTAGCCGACCTTGATGCCATCGGCGGGCTTGGCCTCGCCGAGGAAGTCGTCGACCGTGCCGGCCATGATCTTCAAGAGCGTCGACTTGCCGGCGCCGTTCAGGCCGACGACGCCGATCTTGGCGCCGGGCAGGAACGACAGCGAGATGTCCTTCAGGACCTGCTTGCCCCCCGGATAGGCCTTGGAGAGCTTGTGCATGTGATAGACGTACTGGGGATTCGCCAAGGGACGCGCCTCGTTGTCGGGGTGTTTCCGGGGATTGCAGCGGGTTCTAGCGAGCGATCGCTTTTGCTTGAACCATGATCGCGCTCTAGGTCTTTGATGAGACCTATGATTCACGCTTCGGACTGATAGGGTCCGAAGCGATCATGGTCTAGCGGATCGCCGCCCTAATCTCAATCCGGGCCGGAGCGCGGCTTACGGAAGCTTAATCGGCCCGGCCCTTCAGCGAAGCCGGCCCCCACCCCACGTTGCGGTTCGATCCAGCCCGAGGTTCTCATGACGCATACGAACCATGCCCCCAAGGAGAAAGCCCAATGCTCGCTCACGGGCCGCGAGCTGCCACGCCGGCAGCTCGTCCATCTCGAGATGGTGCGGCCGAGCCTCGCGGAGCGCATCCGGCGTGATTTCCCGGATCTCCCGCCCGATGCGTTGATCGCCAAGGCGGAGGTCGAGCGGTACAGGGCGGCGTATGTCGAGGAGCTCCTGCGCGACGAGACCGGCGAGATCAGCGCCCTCGAACGGCGGGTGGCGGAGAGCCTCTCCAGCCAGGAGACGCTGTCCGAGAACGTCGAGAAGCAGTTCGATGAGGAGCGCACGTTCGGCGAGATCGTGTCGGACCATCTGGCGGCGTTCGGCGGAAGCTGGGTTTTCATTCTCTCCTTCCTGGGGCTGCTCGGGGTGTGGATCGTCTTCAATATCGCGCGCGGGAGCGAGACGTTCGATCCCTATCCGTTCATCCTGCTCAATCTCATCCTGTCGTGCCTTGCCGCGCTGCAGGCGCCGATCATCATGATGAGCCAGAAGCGGCAGGAGGCGAAGGACCGCCTGCGCTCGCTCAACGACTACCAGGTGAACCTCAAGGCCGAGCTCGAGATCCGGCACCTGCACGAGAAGCTCGACCACCTGATCAACAAGCAGTGGCAGCGCCTGGCCGAGATCCAGCAGTTGCAATTGGAGATCATGCAGGAGCGGAGGCAGTAGGCAGCAGGCAGCGGCGGACGCCCTTTCTGCTGCCGGCTGCCTACTCTCACAAATTCGAGACGCCGGTGAAGAAGTAGCGGCCGAAGCCGATGGTGAAGATGAGCCAGCCCCACAGCGTGTGCTCGAGGAACACGGCCCAGAACGAGCGCGTCACGGCATAGCGCGCGGCGAGGATCATGCCGCCGAGCGCCGTCGCGGCGACGGCGAAGACGGAGCCCATGACGATGTGGGCGAAGCCGAACAGGAGCCCATTCACGATCACGATCAATCCAACGTGCGTGCCGAACAGCGGTCCGTAGCGGTGGAAGAAGAACGAGCGGTAGAGCAGCTCCTGCGCCGCCACCGAGAAGATCGGATAGGCGATCATGATGCGCGTGTAGGTTTCCGGCCGGTTGGTCGGGAACTCGAGGAACCAGGCCGGATGGTGAGCCTTGATCCAGAGCACGGCGGCGCTGCCCGCGATCAGGAAGGCCATGACGATGGTCAGGAGATTGCGGGCGCCGATGCCACGGCGCAGCTCATCGCGGAGCCGGAACGTGGGGTCGATCACGAGCAGGAAGGCGGCGATGAAAAGCACCGGAAACAGCGCGACGAAGATCGGGATCTTGGTGCCCGCGGGGATGTAATCGGAGACGATGGGAATGCGATCGCCGTGGACCAGCCACATCATGACGATGGGTGCGAAGCCGAACAGCAGCGCCATCTCGAGCCAGCGCCATAAATATCCGGAGAGCGAGAGCGCGCCTCGGTCGGGGATCGTGCCCCCGGCGCGGATTGCAGCCCTGGTTATCGGGGGATCGGTGTCGCTCACAGCCTCTGTCACCGTGCTGAGGGGAACGGCTCGACGTGCGTTTCCGCCGTGCGGCCGTAGTAGACGACGCGGCGGCCCGGAAACGAAACCAGGTAGCCAATGCAGCCGGCCGCTGCGACCTCCATACAGAACCGTTTGAAGTCGATCTCGCCAGCCTGACTCGCGCGCACCGCCTTCTCCACGCCCGGTGCGGAGAAAGCTTCCGCCGGCATCGTCATGGACAGCGCGGCTGACGGGACGATATGCGAGCTGCCGTCAGGCATGAAATAGGCGATCTCGCCACGCAACAGGTCGGCGCGGTAATGCTCGACGCCGGCATCGATCAGCCGGCCAACAATCTCGGGAAACTTCATCGTCGCGGCGCTGGACGCTTCCGTGCACTCTTCGACGACGCGCCTCGCATGGGCATCCATGCCGCACTCCTGTCTGCGTTCTCTCACGTCAGGCCAGATAGCATGGCGCGGCGGCGCTGCCACCTTAGCGCGATCTCGTCGGCGACGGCGGTGGCGGCGTAGAGCGGCCGATAGCTCCACGTCCCGATCTCCGTGAAGGTGTCCGGCGCGGGTCGCGTCACGCCGCGCTCCCGCAAGGCGGCATGGAAGGCTCTGAACTTGTCGGCGCCGCCCTCGGGCTCGAAGACGTAGATGGGCTTGCCCGTCACTGCTGCCTCGCCCGCCATGTTGGTGCTGTCGGCCGTGACGAGGACCGCGTCGGCGTGGGCGAGGAAGGCGGCGTAGGGGTTCGGCCCCTCCCCCTTCCAGAAGATGGCGCCGGAGCCGGCGACGGCGGCCTCGAGGGCCACGACCAGGGGGGGCGGCGTGCGGCGCGAGACGGTGATCATGAGGCCGGCGCCGAGGGCCGCGAGCGAGCGCACGGCGCGGGCCAGGCGCTCGACGACGGGCTCGGGGTAGGCGTAGCGCTCGTTCGGTCCGCCGACGAGAACGGCGACGCGCGGCGCCGGGAGCGCGGCGATCGCGGGATCGGGTCTGGCGCGGATTTCCGCGAGGCGGGCCGGCGAGAACGGATGCGGGGCCGTGAGCGTCGCGATCACGTTCGGCCCGCGCCGCTTGTCGTGCTCCGGCACCCAGAAGAGATCGGCCGTGCCCGGCCCGGTGCGCGGGTCCATCATGACGACGGTGAAGGTCTTGAGGCCGGCCTCCTTCTTCAGCGCCCGGATGTAGGGCGTCGTCGTGCGGCCGGCGGCCAGCGCGACGGCCGGCCAGGGCGGCGCGAAGGGCGTTCCCGGCGCGCCGAAACGCTCACGCGGGGCGACGGGGCCCCATGGGGCGAGCGTGCGCCAGATGCCGGACGGGGCGATGCGCTTCCACGTGACGGCGAGCCCCAGGGCCTCGGCCACACCCAGGCACAGGGCCTCATGGCCGGCCTTGCCGTCGCTCACGATCCAGGCGCTGGCGCCCGCCAGGGGACCCTTGGCATGCCCATCCATGGCGTCGGAGGTGTCGGCCGGTCCATTCATGGCTGACACCTTCGACCGTCCATTCCCGGTTGTCGAGCCCAGGCGGCGGACCCATTGTGCGCAATAGATTAAGCCAGGTAACCGTGAAATCTTTGCATTTGTTGCGCGGCTGGCGTAGGCCGGGGCTAGAGCGCGATCGGTTTTGGGTGAATCGCTATCGCGCTCTAGACTTTTGATTTGACCGATGATTCACGCTTCGGACTGGTAGGGTCCGAAGCGATCATGGTCGAGGCTTTCCTCGAGGATGGCATGGCCCTTCGTCTCGACGCCACCGACCGGCGAATCCTGCGCGAGCTGATGGCGGACGGCGCGCTCACCAACGTGGCGCTCGCGCAGCGGGTCGGGCTTTCGGCGCCGCCCTGCCTCAGGCGCGTGCGCGCGCTCGAGGATGCGGGCGTGATCCAGGGCTACACGGCGCTCGTCGACGAGCGCGCGCTCGGCTTCGAGCTCACCGCGTTCGCCATGGTCGGGTTGCAC
>JBFXEP010000241.1:0-5452 GCA_050179995.1 Hyphomicrobium sp. | reverse complement strand
TTATCCTGATCCGTTCCGAAAGCTTGAGCCGCGAGGCCATGTCTTCCTCAGGCCGCCTCAAAGTCGATGCGCGGGCGCGTGCGTGCGTGCCCGCCTCACAATGGTAGCATGGCCGACGGCGCGCTCAATGCGACGGGGGCGATTATGCGCATGGAAAGGCTCGCCAAATCCTGCTGTCACGGGTGCTTTTCAAGGCGTGCGGCATAAAATCCGTCGAGACCCGAAAGGCCAGGCGCCTCGGCCGCGAGGTGGCTCGGCAGCGTGCGCAGGTCGCCGTCGCGGGTGATCCAGGCGGCGTCGATGCCGGCTTCGCCCGGGGCTACGGGCAAGCGGGAGAACTCGGGACGGCCGGCGAGGAAGCGGGCGATCTGCGTCTCGCCTTCCTCGGGCTCAAGGGAGCAGGTGGCGTAGACGAGGCGGCCGCCCGGCGCGACGAGGCGGGCCGCGGAAGCGAGCATCCGCTCCTGAAGAGCGACGCGCGCCGCGGTGTCGTCCTTGCGGCGCAGGTGCAGGATGTCGGGATGGCGGCGGATGGTGCCGGTGGCGCTGCAGGGCGCGTCGAGCAACACGGCATCGAAGGTGGTGCCGGGCGCCCAGGACAGCACGTCGGCCTCGACCACATCGGCCTCGATCTTGAGGCGCGCAAGGTTCTCGGCAAGGCGCCTCAGACGCAGCGGCGACTGGTCGACGGCGGTGATGCGTGCGCCGGCCGAGGCCAGCTCCGCGGTCTTGCCGCCCGGTGCCGCGCAGAGATCGGCGACGCGCTGTCCGGCGACGTCTCCCAAGAGGCGCGCGGGGAGGGCCGCTGCCGCATCCTGCACCCACCACGCACCATCGGCGTAGCCCGGCAGGTCCTCGACGCGGCCCGCGCCCGCGCGTGCGAGGCGCACGGAGCCGGTGGCGAGCAGATGACCTCCGAGTTTTTCCGCCCAGGCGCTTGCGTCCGACTTGACGGAGAGGTCGAGCGCGGCCTCGGCGAGCGAAGCGGCCGCGATCCCACGCGCCGTTGCTTCGCCGTAGGCCTCATTCCAGCGGGAGAGGAGCCAGGGTGGAATGTTGGCGATGATAGGATCGAGGGTCGCCATCACCTCCCTGCCGGTCGACGCGACCTTGCGCAGCACGGCGTTGGTCAGGCGATCGAAGCGGCGGGCCTTGGGATCGCCGCGGCACTGGTCGACGGCGAGGCCGATGGCGGCGTGGGGTGGCGTCTCGAGCACGAGAAGCTGCGCCGCCGCGGAGAGCAGGATCGGCCGGAGGCGGCCGGTATCGGCGGGCAAGGGCTTTTCCAGGAACGAGGCGACGACGGCCTCGAGCTCGCCCTTGCGGCGGAGCACGGTCATGACCACGAGGCGGGCGAAGGCGCGATCGCGCGCCTGGTCGAGTCCGGCCTTGGTGATGGCGGCCTCGAAGGCATCGTCGAGCGGACGTCCTCGGCCAAGGATGCTCGTGAGGCACGCCGCCACGGCGTCGCGCGCGGCGAGGCCCGCGGGCTTCGGCGGCGGTTTACTGGGACGGTTTGGGCGCGCGCCGTGGCTGTGCTTCGCAACGGGGCGCTTTGCAGGCGGTTTGGTCGGCATGCGCTTCCTTGGCGGCATCAGCCGATGCCGTCAAGGGATGGCCGGTCGCTTAGCCCCAGGGGCCGCCGCCGGGGGAGGCCGGACCGGTGGGGCGCGACCACGGGCCCGAGGTGCCGCGATCGTCGTCAGGAGGCAAGGGAGGCCCGGCATCGTAACCGCCAGCCTTGAGCTCGCGCGCCAGCTCCTCGAGCGCCGCAATGCGGTTCCCGGTCGAGGGGTGGGTCGAGAACAGGCTGTCCATGCCCTGGCCGGTCAGCGGATTGACGATGAACATGTGCGCGGCGGCCGGCACGGCCTCGGCCTCCTCGTTCGGAATGCGCCGCGCGGCGCGGTCGATCTTGACCAGGGCGGAGGCGAGCCAGCGCGGGTTGCCGACGATGAGCGCGCCCATGCGGTCCGCCTGGTACTCGCGCGAGCGGCTGATCGCCATCTGCACCAGCATGGCGGCGAAGGGCGCCACCAGCATGGCGATGAGCGCGCCGATGATGCCGATGCCGCCGCCGCGATCGTCGCGATGGCCGCCAAACAGCATGCCGAACTGGAGATACTGCGCGAGCATGGAGATGGCGCCGCCGATGGTGGCGGCAACCGTCATGGTCAGCGTGTCGCGGTTCTTGATGTGGGCAAGCTCGTGGGCGATGACGCCGGCAACCTCCTCGCGAGACAGCATCTCGAGCAGGCCGGACGAGGCGGCGACGGCCGCATTCGAGGGGCTGCGGCCGGTTGCAAACGCGTTCGGCTGCGGGCTGTTGAGGACGAACACGCGCGGCATGGGAAGCTCGGCGCGCTGAGCCAGCTCACGCACGAGGTTGTAGTACTCGGGCGCGGTGCGCTCATCGACCTCCTGGGCTCCGAACATGCGCAGCACCATCTTGTCGGAGTTCCACAGGCTGAACACGTTCATGGCGAGCGCCACGAGGAAGGCGATCATCATGCCCTGCTGTCCGCCGACCGCGGCGCCCATGGCGACGAAGATGCCGGTCAGCGCGGCGAGCAAGAGGGCCGTCTTGGCGTAGTTCATCGGCATGCACATCTCTCCAGCATCCAGCGGGGCGCGCTTTTGACGAGACCGATGATTCACGCCTCGGACTGGTATGGTCCGAAGCGATCATGGTCTGGGCGCGCCCGCTTCCGGCCATGCTATATAGGAAGGGGGCTGGCTCGCGGCCAGAACCCTTAAGGAAACGTGAAAGCACTCAGATGACACGGGAAGACCAAGGGCCGCCGGCGCGCGACGACGCACCAGAGACGGCGCGCAAGCCCCTTTCTCCCGCCGCAGAGCGTGCGCTCACGGAAGCCGCCGAGCGGCGCGCGGCGGCCGAGCGGGCCGCCGCCGAAAGGCCGAAAGAGATCGGCGGGCGGGACGGGCCCGAACCGACACGCTACGGCGACTGGGAAAAGGGCGGAATCACCAGCGATTTTTAGCATTCGCGCTCACCGTGCATTAACCGCAGGTGCAACGGGACCGTTCCTGCCGCCGCGCGCACAACCCAAGATTAACAGCCGACAGGCCAACCTGCTCCCTTGTGCGAAGAAGGGGTGGCAATGCCGCTGTTGCCGACCGACACAACTCGCCGAGCACTCGCCGACGCGCGCGGCAGAGTAAGCATTCCGCTGGCCCTCATAGCCAGCGCGCTGGCGCTCGCGGGTAGCGCCGCATTGGAATACACGCACGTGGCCGGCACGCAGTCGGACGCCCAATCCGCCGCCGGCGCCGCGGCCTCGACAGCCGGATGGGCGCTCGGCCAAGGGCGCTCCGACGACGAGCTCAAGGTGCTCGCCGAGCGCTCCTTCAAGGCCAACCTGCACGGACTTGGCGCCGCGAGCGAGATCGACGGCTTCTCCGTCGCCATCGACCGCAAGGGCGGGCTGGTCAAGGTGGACGCGCGGGTCAAGGCACCCATGTTCCTGGCGCGCCCTGCCGGCATCCCGAGCTTGGACCTCCCGGCCGAAGCGGAAAGCGTGGTCACGCAGCGCGACATCGAGCTTGCGCTGGTGCTCGACGTGACGGGCTCCATGAACCTCCCGGAGTCGAAGATCGACTATCTCCGCGCCGCGGCGGGCGATCTCGTCGAACTCTTGCTGCCCAGCGCCGGACGCCCGGGCCGGGTGCGCATCGCGCTCGCGCCGTTCTCGGCGGCGGTCAACGCCGGGCCCTACTTCAGCGCCGTCACCGGCCGCAGCGACGGCGCCGCCTGCGTGGTCGAGCGCAATGGTACGTCTCGCTTCGCCGAGATCGTCCCGACATCCGCTTCGCCGATCGGGTATGAACCCGACGTGCACTGCCCGGATGTCGCCGTGCAGCCGCTGACCTCCGACAAGACGTTGCTCGAGGACAAGATCGCCCGGCTCACCGCCGGCGGCCCGGGCGCGGGGCACATCGGCGCGGCGTGGGGCTGGTATCTCCTGTCGCCGCGCTGGAGCGGCATCTGGCCCTCCGAGGCCACACCGGCCGACTACGACGCCCGCAAGACCATCAAGGCCATGCTCCTGATGGCGGACGGCGAGTTCAATGCCGCGTACGTGCGCGAGAATGGCAGCTCCGCCGTGCAGACGCGCGAGCTTTGCGCCAACATGAAGCGGCGCGGCGTCACCGTGTTCGCCATCGGCTATCTCATCGGACGTTCCGCGGAGCGTCTCCTGCAAAGCTGCGCATCGTCGTCGTCGCACTACTTCACGGCCTGGAGCGGCCCGGCGCTCAGCGCGACGTTCCAGGCTGTCGGCCGCAGCCTCACCAATCTCCGCAAGATCCCGTAGCCGTCCGCCGGCGGATGGCGCGCCGAGGCAACAGGGGGTTCCGGCAACTCTCGATTGTCACTAGTGTGCGTGTCGGGGACACTCATCAGGCCAAGCGCGCGCGACAGGCGGCATGCCGGCGTGGCTACGGTTGCGGGGGAGCAATGGAAGCACCGGCTCAACGCAGGCCCAGGCACCTTTTCTCGAAGGTGCTGCTTCTGCTCATTCTCTTCGTCGCCGTGGCGGGCGCCTACTGGTTCGGGCTCGTGCCGCAGCGGTTGAGCCCGTTCGGCGCCGTGACGCTCGATGAGCGTCCGTCGCTCTTCGCCGATGCCAAGCTTTCGACGCTGCGCTTCGATTCCGACCTGTGCCGCAAGGTGCTCACGGAGCCGCACATCGACGCCTCGCCCATTCCCGACCGGCTCGAGGACAACAACTGCGGCTGGGTGAATGCGGTCCGCTTCACGCACTCGGGCGGCGCGCAGATCGGCGCCGATCCCTTGACCTGCGAGATGGCGGCGGCGTTGACGCTCTGGGTCGAGCACGAGGTGCAGCCGCTGGCGCAGGAGATGTTCGGGCAGGCCGTGGTGCGGCTCGGCGACATGGGCACCTATGACTGCCGCAACATCGTCGGCAACCCGTTCTGGAAGGGGCTGCGCAGCCAGCATGCCGCCGCCAACGCCATCGACATCTCGGGCTTCACGTTCGCGGACGGGCGCTCGATCTCGGTGCTGCGCGACTGGAAGGGCAAGGGCAAGGAGGCCGAGTTCCTGCACGAGGCGCACCGGCGCTCGTGCCGCTATTTCCGGGTGGCGCTCAGCCCCAACTTCAACGCGGCGCACGCCAACCATTTCCACTTCGACCGCGGCCTCATGTGGACGTGCCGTTAGGGGGGTGTCATCCTGGCCAAGCGACGGCAAAGCCGGAGCGCCGACCCAGGACCCAGCACAGGAGTCGTCGAAGACGCAATAGATATCGCGGTAGACGCTTTCGCTGGGTCCCGGCGCTGTGTTCGCTGCGCTCACTTGGCCGGGATGACAGTTGAGCGTCTAGTCGCCCAGGCGGGCGGCACCGATGATGGGGCCGGTGCTGGCTTCCTGCACGAGCACGATCAGGTCCTCGGTCTCGGGACGCAGGAT
>JBFXEP010000240.1:0-5457 GCA_050179995.1 Hyphomicrobium sp. | reverse complement strand
AGAGATCGAGACCCTGCGCGATATTGCACTGCGCCATGTTGGGGCAGCCCGAGACGAAGAAGAGCATCGGCTTGCCGCCGACGTCCTCGACGAACACCGGCTGGCCTTCGTGGCCGCGCAGTGCGCCGGTCGACTGCGACCAGACCATCTGCAGCTTGCCGACGTTCTCGGCGTTGATATCCTTGAGTGGCGAATGGCGCGTGAGGTGATTGTCGCGGCCGGGTGCGCCCCATGTGTCGGGGTTCGCGGCACGCTTGTCGACCTCGTCGTTGGCAAAGGCCGGGCCCGAAAGCCCAAGCAGCGCCAACATGAGGCCGCCCGTGAGCAGGCCAAGTCTATTGGTCATTTCGGTCTCCTCTCCTAGTTTCGAGGCTTGCCTGCTAGAGACCGGGCACAGCTCCGCCTTGCCCGAAGGCTCAGCAAGAAGCCTGCAGCGCTGGAGCGTGTGTGGTTGGCTTTGATGCGACCTGAGGCTCTTTGCCGGCCCTTTTTGTCGGCTGCGCCCGCGGTCATGACGCGGTTCCAATGCGCAGCCGGATCGCTCGTTTCTGCTCCCAGTTCCCAAGAAACAAGCGCCGGCGCTCTGATCGCGACGCTTTGTGCATGCGCGCGAATGCCTCACCGACAGGAGGCACGCTAGGGATGTTATACCAGAACGGCGAGAGGGAAATGTCCCGTTCGCACCGAGACAAATTCCCCATCACAGACAGTTGAACGAATCCGTGAATGCCCGTTCTCGGTCATGGGGCGAGATCGCGCGCCACGCGGAATCCGACACTGAAGTTACGAAAATCAGGAACGTTTCTCGCGCGCATTGCCGATCGCATCACCTTCGCCGGATAGAATACCGATCCGCCGCGCATGCTTCGCACGCCGCGTGCGGGAGGCTCATCCCCCTGCGCCGGGCAGTCGTCGGTCAGACGCGGCGAGCCATCCTTGGGACCCGAGGCGGTGTCGTCACAATAGAAATCGGCCGTCCATTCCCAGACGTTGCCGTGCACGTTGAAAAGTCCCCAGGGATTGGGCTGAAACGCGCGAGCCGGCGCCGGAGCCTTGCCGTCCCATTCGCTCCCGCAGCCGACGCAGGCCGCGCGGACGACGCCGTCGGAAGGAAGCGTATCGCCCCACCAGTACGCGGTATGCGTCCCGGCGCGGGCGGCGAACTCCCACTGCGCTTCGGACGGCAGGCGATAGGTGTGCCCCGTCTTGGATGTCAGCCACGCGGCGTAGGCTGTCGCATCGTCGTAGCTGACGCCGACGACCGGCTGCTCCGGGCCCGTGAGATTGTCGCCGAGGTTGCGGTAGTAGCGGCTCGAGCCAGTCTCGATGTTGTGCTGGCCGCCGGGCTCCAGCCACTCCGGCGGCTTGCAGCCTCCCGCCGCGACGCACGCTTTGTACTCCGCGACCGTCACCTCCGTGGCGCCGATGGCGAACGCCGCGATAGCAACCTCCACCTGCGTTTCGTCGTCGGTGTGGTTGGGCTCACTCTCCGGCGAGCCGATCTTGAACCCTTCGGGCGAGGACGGAACGACGACCATGGCGGGGCACCCGTCGTCGCAGTCGCGAAACACCTTACCGCCGCCCGCGACAGGCAGGTCCGCCGCACGGTCCGCGCCCTGCGCAGGAAGGACCAACGTGGCAATCGCAGCGATGCATGCACCAAGAGTGAATCGGGAAAACATCCTGCCTCGGCGCATGCAACGGTACTCTCTCTCTCTTTGCACGGACTCCTATGTTATAGTGTTGCCACTTTCAAGCAGCGCACCATTTCGGAGGACAGACGATGACGCGTCGCTTCTTGCTTGCTGCCACATCGCTCCTGCTTTGCTCACCCGCCCTCGCCGCCGACCCGGACCTCTGGCCGGGACTCAAAGCGGAGGTGTTCGGCGCGCGTGAGATCGTCGCGAACGATGGCGTGCTGACGCTCTATGCGCCCGAGGCCGCCGAGGATGCGGCGCTGGTGCCGATCAGCGTGCGCTTCCCGCCCGCAACGTCGCGCTCCATCGTCGCCATGACCTTGATCGTCGACCGCAACCCGGCGCCGGTCGCCGCGACGTTCACGTTCGGCGACGCCTTCCGCAATGGGCAGGACGTCGGCGAGCGTCAACTCGCCACCCGCATCCGCGTCGATAGCTTCTCGCGGGTGCGCGCCATCGTCGAGACGGCGGATGGCAAGCTGCACATGGCCGAGCGATTCGTGATGGGTGCGGGCGGCTGCTCGGCCACGCCATCGAAAGACATCGAGGCGGCGCTGGCAGGCCTCGGCAAGATCAACATCAAGACCATGACCGAGCCAATACACGGCGAGGGCTGGCGCGAGACGCAGGTCATGGTCAAGCATCCGAACTTCACCGGCATGCAGATGGACCCCATCTCGCGCGGCTTCGTTCCGGCACGCTTCGTCAACGACCTCGAGATCAAGAGCGCCGGCACGCTGCTCGTGCGCATGGAGGGCGGCATCTCGATCTCCGAGAACCCCAATCTTCGCCTGACCTACGGCGCCCGGCCAGCCGATGTGATCGAGGTCAGCGCGCGCGATACGGAGGGTGCCTCGTTCAGCCAGCGAACCGGCGACGGCGGCTCCTGACCTGCTCTAGAGTCTTTGCCTTGTCGTGCTTCTTATCGGACTTGGTTGCTCGCATGGCTTCGCCATGACCGGTTCCCATCCCCGGATCAAGTCCGAGGACATGCTTTTCCGGAAGCACTCTAGTCGCGCGCAAGCTGGAGCAGATCTCGCGCGAGGGTCTCCATGCCCTCGGGCACGTCGGTGTTGACCAGCACCGTGATGGACATCCATGTGGACGCCGCCGCATCGGCGGCGATCACGTTGTAGGATGTGAACCCCGGCACGAACCCCGAGTGGCTGTAGATGTCCTCCCGGCCCTTGTGCTCGATGAACCAGCCCATGCCGTAGTAGATGTCCGGCGTCACCCGCGCGCCATCGCCCAGCATCTCCGCGCGCGAGCCATCGGGCAGCATGCGCCCGCTCATCAAGGCTTCGTTCCAGGCTGCCATGTCGGCGACCGAGCTTGCGATGTCCGCGCTGCCCTTGAGCCAGTCCGGCTGATCGAAGACGCGCGGCCGGCGGTGAATGGCGACGGCCTCGACGGAGCCCGGCGCCGGGTCGCCGACGAAGCCTGTCTCGGCGAGATGCGCTCGCGGGAAAATCGCGCGCCGGAGATAGTCCCGATGCGGCATCGGACCCGCTTCCCCCGGCAGCACGGCTTCCTCGATCATCTCGGCGAGAAGAAAGTAGCTCGTATTCGAGTACTCGAACGTGTTGGGCCACCCCGACGGGTTGAAGCGCTTGATCTCTGACAGCAGATCCGGGGCGGCGATCCTGCCCCAAGGATCGGTCGAGGGCGGGGGAAGCCTGGTGAAATTCGGCAGGTTCGAGGTCATCGTAAGCAGGCTGCGCAACGTGACCGGCTGCTCGCCCTGAGTGGCGCCGGCCCCCGGCCAATGCTGCACGCCGGCGAAGACGCGGGAGAGCGCAAGATCGAGGGTCAAGGGTGTGCGATCGCGCAACGCGGCGTGGCGGTCGATGAGGTCGAGCACAGCCGCGGCGGTGAATTGTTTCGCGAGCGAGCCGACGTGGTAGACGGTGTGCGCGGTTGCCGGAATTCCAGGAGCCGCCTCGCGATAGCCTTTCGCGGCGACGAGGCCGTCCGCTGTCGCCACGCCGAACACGAGGGCGGCCTTCGGCAGATCCGGCGCCTCGCGGTCGAGCCGCTCGAGGAAGCGCGCGATCATCGCGTCGGCTTTGCCGGATTTCTCCTCGGACCACCCGGCAGCGTGCACCGGACTCGATGCGAGCCAAAGCACGAGCGCGGCGCGCCAGAGCGCGCCTCTCGGCCACGGCCCAGGCCGCGACACGCGCCTTCTGCTCAAGCTTTCCTGACATGCCATGCCGACGTCCGCCAAACGTCCGGCAAGAATAGAAACAGGGCCGCCGCGAGACAAGCGCCCAAGCGCCAAGGCGTGCGGCAATCAACGAAGGGATTTGACTAGATTTTGCGCTGAACCGAGAGCCGGATGAGGTCGGCCGTGCGCTCGACCCCGAGCTTCTCCTTGAGGCGGCTGCAAGAGTTGGCGACCGTCTTGTAGGCGATTCCGAACGTGCCGGCGATCTCGGCCAGACTCTTACCCTCGCCCAAGAGGCGCAGGATCTCGACCTCGCGATTGGACAGCTTGTCGAGCGGGTCCTCCGTGAAGGCGGAGCTGAAGACCAGCTCGCTCGCCATGGTGCGGTCGAGGTAGCGATCGCCGGACGCGATCTTCTTGACCGCCGTCACGAGCTCGCCCGCCTCCGCGCTCTTGCTGACGTACCCTGCCGCGCCCGCCTTGAGCGCGCGCATGGCATAGCTCGGCTCGGAGTGCATGGTGAACATGACGATGCGCTGCGCGGTGTTCTCCGCCTTGAGACGGCGCAAAAGCTCGAGACCGCTCGAGCCGTCGAGATTGATGTCGAGCACGACCACGTCCGGATTGACCGAGCGCGAGAGCGTCATGGCGTCCTGAGCGGTCGCCGCCTCGTGCACCTCGGCACCCGAGATGGTCGCGAGCAGGCGGCGAACGCCTTCGCGCACCACGGCATGATCATCGACGACCAGAATTTTCATCGCCTCGCCTTTCCGCTGCCCTTCGAAGGTACCACTCGCGCTCGCCGCCACACAGGCGGACAATTTCCCGATCTCGGTCGTCAGGGAACGATCGCAACGCCCCACGGCAGCCGGCCGACGGGCACCGATCGCAGCGGCTTCAAGGTCGCGACGTCGATCACGGTCATGTCGTTGGTGAGGCCGTTGGCGACATAAAGCAGCGATCCGTCCGGATCGAGCGCCATGTGCCAGGGCCGCTGGCCGACGAGGATGTAGTGCGAGACCTCGTAGGTTCCCGTGTCGACGACGGCGACGCGGTTGGCATGAGAAAGCGCGACGAAGGCCAGCTTGCCGTCCTTCGACATCTCGATGCCGACGGGCTGGATCAGCTCCGGATTGACCCCCGCAATCTCGAAACCGAACTTCTTCACCACCTGATGCGCCTTGGCATCGATGACCGAGACGGTGCCGCCGATCTCCGACGAAACCCAGACATAACGGCCGTCATTGGTGAACTGCGCTTCCCGCGGGCGCGTGTCGACCAGGATGTTCTGCAGCACCTCGAGCTTCTCGTTGTCGATGATGTGCGCCATGCTGGTCTGCTCGGAGGTGGCGACCGTGATCGCGTTGTCGGGAGCAACCGCCATGCCCTCGGGCTCGACGCCGATCATGATCTCCGCGAGCACGCGACCGTCGGCCCGCTCCATGACGGTGACGTAGCCCTCGTCCTCGTTGGCGATGTAGATGCGCTTGCCGTCCGGCGAGACGTCGAGCAGCTCGGGGTCCGGGCCGGAGTTCAGAGTGCGGGAGATTTCCAGCGTCGCCGTATCGATGACGTCGAGGCGATTGTCGTCGC
>JBFXEP010000239.1:0-5465 GCA_050179995.1 Hyphomicrobium sp. | reverse complement strand
ATCACCGAGCCGCCGTGGCTATGTCCGACGACACAGTAGGGCTCCTGGCGCTGATCGAGCGCGCGCAGCTCCGACAGCAACGCGGCCCCGGCCTCGCGCCTCCCTACCTCGCTGTTAAGCGCGCTCCAGACAAAGCTCTTGAACTCCAGATTGCCGCTTTCAGCCGTAATGAGTTTGCGGGCATCGGCCTCAAAGCCGCTCTCGGCGACCCACCATGGCGCGGCCCCGCCCTCGCCGAGGCTCGCTTTGCCATCGACGATCCCGCGGTGGGCGAAAGTTCCATGGACGCACACCAAGGTCGCCATGGGTCACTCGCTTGCCAGGCCGGCCGGCGCGGAATGAACGCTGCACATCCCCCGATCCCCGTCATCCGATCTCAAACCATTTTCCCGCACTCACCTCCGGAACACAAGCGGGGCAATCGACGTTTGCTGCGTCAGGTGCATGACGCACGGATCCGTGCGTCCCCGGGAGGTGAGGCCACGATGAACGTCTCAGGGTACACGACCGGAGAGCTCGCCCTCTTCCGCAAGGTGCTCGACAGGGCCGTGGCGGAGGCCGACATCGCCATGCCCATCGAGCTGATGGCGCGCCGGCTGTTCGTCATCGCGCGCTCGGGCGAGCGCGACCCCGACCGGCTGGTGGACGCGGTGCTCGGACGCCATCCGCCGCCGCTCGAGCCGAAGCGGGCAACCTTCTTCCCGCCGCCGCTGCCGGGCCGTCCCTGACAGCTCGGGTTTCCTACTCCGCGCCCCACACGAAGCTGGTGTAGATCATCTCGACATTGCCATCGCGCGCGATACTCGCCGGCGTGATCAGCGTCTGGTCGAGGATGAGGTCGTAGCAGGCCTCGAAGCTCGCCGCGCCCTTCGCCTTGCAGAGCGGATGTGACCTCCAGCGCTGACGGATCAACTTCTGCGCGGCGCCGGTGTCGATGTTGAGGTCGCGCACCTTCTCCTCGCGGCCGACCGTCAAACCTGGGCCGTCCTTGAAGGCGGCGTGGACCAGCTCGCTGCAATAGATCGCATCGCGCGCCTCGTAGAAGTAGTGGTCGTAGGGGAGGCCGAGGTAGCGGCGCGCGCTATCGAGCGCCTCCTCGGCCTGCTCGTCGGTGAGCCCCTTGACGCGCTTGACGGTGACGCGCTGGCCGTTGCCCTTGGCGATCCACTTGTCGAGCGGGATGGTGCGCACCGGGCCAACGGCCTCGATGACTGAGGCCTTGCCGTTGCCGTCCACCTCGACCAGCCCGACATGGGTGTACTGGCTGCCGGAGGCAAGCATGATGGCGTCGCTGGCGCTCGTGGTCGTCTTCTGAAAGACGATGTCTCCGGTCTTGAGCGGCGGCAGCGGTCCGGCGGGCGCGAGCGTCAGGCCGAGCCCGACAATCGCGAGCAGCCCGACGAGGGCTTGAAAGAGAAGTCTCATCATCGTGCCCCTGATATCGAGCGGGAACCGGGCGGCTTCATGGCACGCAAAAGCGTCAGCCCACCGTGGAGCGTCGCCCTCCCCCCGCATCCTCGGTATCATGTCCCGAGTGATTCATCGATGCGTTGCCGGAGGCGGCGGGGCGCGGCTTAGCCCAATCGACCAAGTCCTTGGAGCAGAATGCGGATGCGCGGCGATGTGTTCGATCTGGCCATTGTCGGCGGGGGCATCAACGGCGCGGGACTCGCCGCCGACGCCGCCGGGCGCGGGCTCAAGGTGGTGCTGTTCGAGAAAGACGATCTCGCCAGCGGGACCTCGTCGGCAAGCTCGAAGCTGATCCACGGCGGCCTGCGCTACCTCGAGCATTTCGAGCTCAGGCTGGTGCGCGAGTCGCTCGCCGAGCGCGAGGTGCTGCTCGCGCGCGCGCCGCATCTCGTGCGCCCGCTGCGGTTCGTGATCCCGCTTGTCGACGGCATGCGCTCGGGTGTGCTGATGCGGCTCGGGCTGTTCCTCTACGATCACCTGGCGCAGCGGAAGCACATCCCGGCCTCGGGCTCCGTCGACCTCGCGCGCGACCCGATGGGCCGGCCGCTCCGAGACGAGCTGACGCGGGGTCTCGCGTACTACGACTGCTCCGTCGACGACGCGCGCCTCGTGGTGACGGTGGCGCGCGATGCCGCAGAGCGCGGGGCGCGGATTTTCACGCGGGCGCCGGTGACGCGCCTTCGCGGCGCGGGCGATGTTTGGGAGGTCACGGCGACGTCCGCCTCCGGACGCCCGACGACGGTCGCGGCGCGGGTGCTCGTCAACGCGGCCGGACCCTGGTGCGCGGACGTCGCCCGCCTCGCGCGGCCCGGGACTGCATCTCCCCCGCTGCGGCTCGTGCGGGGCACGCACATCGTGGTGCCGCGCATCGCCGGTGCGGAGGACGCCTATCTGCTGCAGAACGCCGACGGGCGCGTCGTGTTCGCGCTGCCGTTCGAGGAACTCTTCACAATGATCGGCACGACGGATGTCAGCGTCGCCACGCCGGGCGACGGGTTCGTGCCGAGCGCGGACGAGGAGGCCTATCTCATCGCGGCCGCCGACGCGTATTTCGCGCGCCCGCCGCGTGCGAACAGCATCGCGTGGCGGTTCGCCGGCGTGCGCGCGCTGGTGGATGACGGCCAGAGGAATGCGTCGGCGATGTCGCGCGAGTATCGGCTCGACCTCGTGCGGTCGCGGGATGAGCCTCCGCTCCTCAACATCATCGGCGGCAAGATCACCACCTACCGGCGTCTCGCCGAGGCCGTGCTTGCAAAGGTCCGCCCGTTCTTTCCCGGCATGGGCGCGGCGTGGACGGCTTCGTCTCCGCTCCCCGGCGGGGAGGCTGGCGTCGGGGGCATGGCGGACTTTCGCGCAGAGATGGCTCGGCGCCATGCGGGGCTATCGCGGACCGTGCTGATGCGGCTCGTGTCGCTCTACGGGACGCGGGCCGATCGCGTCATCGGCGATGCAAGAAGCGACGCCGATCTCGGCGCCGGGATCGGAGGCGGCGTGACCGAGCGGGAGGCCGTCTATCTCAGGGATCACGAGTGGGCGCGCACGGCGGAGGACGTGCTGTGGCGGCGCACGAAGGCGGGCCTGCATCTCCATGCCGACGAGCGGCGCGAGGTCGAGGAGGCGCTAACACGCCTCCTCTAGCCGACAAAAAGCGGAGCCGCGATACGCGGCCCCGCCACTCAAGACTGGTTTCAAGACCGTCCGAAAATCCGCTTGGACTTGCGGAACCGCAGTCAACGCTGCTGGTCGCGGCGCTGATCCACGCCCTGGCGCTGCTCGCCCGAGCGGTTGTCCTCGGGCTCGCCCGGCTGCGGCTTGCGGTGGCGCTGCTGATCCTGCTTCTGGTTCGGGTTGCCCTTCTGGTGCTGATCACGGCGCGGGTCGTTCTCGGCCTGCTGCTGGCCGCGCTGCGACTGGCCGCCCTGCTGACCGGGGTTCCGGTTCTCGTTTGCCATTGGGACGTCTCCTTGTGGTTTTTTGGGGAGCTAGGAGAAAACGCGGAGAGGTCCGGCAGAGTTCCAAACGTCTTGCTTTGTAAGGTTGCTCTCTAGTTATGCGCGCCGTCCCCGCCGATGTCCTCGGGGCGCGGGTCGGAGAGAGCGACGCCCGTCGCGCGGTTGATCCAGACCGTGACCAGCCACAGCAGGACGCCGATCGCGAGCAGCGTGCCGGCGACCTGATACTCCACGGGGTTGCGGCCGGTCCACGGCCCGGCGAGGAAGGCGCAGGTCGCGGTGCCGATCACGGGCAGCGCGGTCGGCGTGCGGAAGTGCCGGTGCTCGACGGGGTCGCGCCTCAGGACGAGCACGGCGACGTTGACGATGGTGAAGACACAGGTGAGCAGCAGCGCCGTCGTGCCGCCGAGCGCCGGCACCTCGCCCACGAAGGCGATCAGCGCGAAGGCCAGCAGCGTCGTGAAGGCGATGGCGATGTAAGGCGTGCGCCGGGTCGCGTGCACCTTGCCGAGAACGGGCGGCAGGACGTGCTCGCGACTCATGCCGTAAACGAGGCGGCTCGCCATCAGCATGTTGATGAGTGCGCTGTTGGCGACGGCGAACATGGTGATGAAGCCGAACACGCCGAGCGGGAAGCCCGGCGCGCCGGCGGCGACAACCTTCAAGAGCGGCGTCTCGCCCTCGCCGAGCTCGGCGGGGGCGACGAGCGTGATGGCCGAGATCGAGACCAGCAGATAGATCGTGCCGGTGATCAGGAGCCCGGCGAGCAGGATCCTCGGGAAGGTGTTGACCGGGTCCTTGGTTTCCTCGGCCATGTTGACGCTGTCCTCGAAGCCGACCATGGCGAAGAAGGCGAGCGTGGTGGCGGCGATGGCGGCCCAGAAGGTGCCGCCCGCACCCTCGCCGGCCTTGAACTCGAGCACGCGGGAAAAATCGCCGTGTCCGCCGGCAATGGCCCACAGGCCGATGACGATGATGATGAGCAGACCCGTCAGCTCGACGCAGGTGAGGACCACGTTGAGCTTCACGCTCTCGCCGACGCCGCGAAAGTTGATGGCGGCGATGACAGCCATGAAGAGCAATCCGACAATGGTGATGCCGATGCCGCCGGCGAGGCCCAGGCCAAACGCATCGGAGAGGTTGGCGGCAAAGGCGCGCGAGGCCGTGGAGGCCGACGTGATGCCGGACGACATGACGGCGAAGGCGACGAGGAAGGTGATGAAGTGGATGCCGAAGGCGCGATGCGTGTAGAGCGCGGCGCCGGCCGCGCGGGGGTATTTCGTCACCAGCTCGAGGTAGCTGAAGGCGGTCAGAAGCGCGACCGCGAAGGCCATCAGGAAGGGAAGCCAGACGGCGCCGCCGACGAGGTTCGCCACCTTGCCGGTGAGGGCGTAGATGCCGGTGCCCAGGATGTCGCCGATAATAAAGAGAAGAAGCAGCCAGGGTCCCATGACCCTGTGCAGGCTCGGCTCTCCCGTGCCGGGCGCGGCCGCGCCCTTGTCGTCGCCAGCGGACGGTTGCATGTCGGCGCTTCCCTCTTCGACCGTTCGGTTAACGAGGCTCGCAATACTCCGTACTGCGGTCAACACATCTCGTTCGCCTCAAGGCGGCTCAGAGCAAAATGAACCTCGTGCTTCATCTTGCGTTCCACCTCATTCGGGACCACAACATCTTGGTCCCTGTTGCGTCGATCGATGAGTGTTGCGTCATGCCCAAAGCGGCCCGTGCCTACTGGAAGGGTTTCCTCAGACTGTCGCTGGTCACGATCGGCGTCGAAATCTACAACGCGGTGGAATCCAAGGCGGAAATCTCGTTCCGCCAGATCCACAAGCCGTCCGGAAAGCGCGTCAACTACGAGAAGGTGGTGGCCGGGGTCGGCAAGATCGACAGCAAAGACATCGTCAAGGGCTACGAGGTGGACAAGGACACCTACGTGACCCTCGACCCCGAGGAGATCGACGCGGTCAAGCTCGAGAGCAAGAAGACCATCGACCTCGTGCAGTTCGTCGACGCGAAGGACATCGACTACCGCTACTTCGAGCG